>JBBQSR010000651.1:0-2042 GCA_038234855.1 Ktedonobacterales bacterium
CCCTGCACCGTGACGAGTTCGGCGATCTGTCCCGCCGTCACCTGCGTGCTATAGATGACGTTGAAGTTGTGTCGCGCGCCCACCTGAATGAAGCCCTGGAAGCTTTGCAAGCCCGCCGAGGTGAGGTAGGGCGACATATCGGTGATCACCTGACCGACGCGCCCCTGCGGGTCGCCCCATGCCAGCAAGACCGAACTGGATGCCGCCGCGCTGCACGAGGCCAGTGAGAACGCCTTATACTGCGCCGTGTTGGTGTAGCCGATGGTCGGGTCGATCTGCGTCTGGATGGGTACGCGGTCAACGACCTTCAGCCGTGCTCGCACCGAGGCCGGGGCAGCGAAGGGGCTCGCCGCCGCGTTTTTGGCGACCGTGCCGCCGCTGATGGTGAGGGCGGCCACCACGAGGGCGATGAGCGCCAGCGCGCTCTGCCACACTAGCACGCGGCCCACTGACCGCTCAGGCGGCAGTGGCAGACGGCGCGGCACCCCCATCGGGCGCACGGCATGCACCCGCACATCCAGGCTGATCGGCGGGGCCGTCACCAGCGCCCGTGCCTCGGCCTGGGGTTGTGCGCGTCGCCGCCGCCCCCGGCGTGGTGCCTCTGGTGCGGGGCCAGCGTCGGCCTCTGCCGCGCGCGGCACGGAGGGGATGGTGGGCAGCGAGAGTGTCGGCGGCCCATGCTTGGTGTCGCGACGGTCGCGCGGGCGATAGGGATCATTCAGCATTGGTTTGGCAATCCGTTGGCACCTGAACGACATAATGGCGCTGCCCCCATCGTAGCCGACCTGTCAAGCTCGGGGGGGGCCTCCCCGGCTTTCTCAGCCGCAGTGTTCTTGCCCACCGTGCTATCCTAGAAGCGAACCAGCATTGGGGGAGGCAGCACATGGCGCGGAAGCTTCGCATCGGCATCGTCTATGGTGGGCGCTCGGGGGAGCACGAGGTATCGGTGGCGTCGGCGCGGTCCATCATGGCGGCCATCGACACGACGAAGTACGAGATCGTCCCCATCGCCATCGCGCGCAACGGCCAATGGCTGCCCGGCGTGGAGCCGCGCGCCCTGGCCGCCCCTGGTGATGCCGCGCCCGCCAGCGACGCGCCCAGCGCCCCCACGACCGATCTCGCGGTCGCCGGATTCGCCCGGCTGCCCCAGGCGAGCGGCGCGACCGCCGACCTGGGGAGCGTCGATGTCATCTTCCCCGTGCTGCATGGGACCTATGGCGAGGACGGCGCGCTGCAAGGGCTGCTGGAAATGGCCGGGTTACCCTACGTCGGCTGTGGCATCCTCGGCTCCGCATTGGGGATGGATAAAGAGAAGGCCAAGCTCGTCTTCGCTGCCGCTGGGCTGATGGTGACGCCAGGGACGACGGTCTATCGCCGCGACTATGAGCACGATGCCGAGGCGACCGTCGCGACGATCGGTGCGCGGTTTGGCTACCCCGTCTTCGTCAAGCCCGCCAACCTGGGGTCCAGCGTCGGCGTCAGCAAGGCGCGCGACGCGGGCGAGCTGCGCGCCGCCCTGACCCTGGCCGCGCGGTATGACCGCAAGATCCTCGTCGAGCAAGCCATCGACTGCCGCGAGGTCGAGTGCGCCGTGCTGGGCAACGACGATCCCCAGGCCTCCGTCGTCGGCGAGATCGTCCCCAGTAACGAGTTCTATGACTACGAGGCGAAGTATCTGGACGGCGGGGCGTCGCGGCTGCTCATTCCCGCGCCCATCCCCGAGGCGACAGCGGCGCAGATCCGCCGCATGTCCGTCGCGGCCTTTCGCGCGCTGGACCTCAGCGGCCTCGCCCGTGTCGACTTCTTCTTGGAGCGCACGACGGGCCAGGTCTATCTGAACGAGGTCAACACCCTGCCCGGCTTCACCGCCATCAGCATGTACCCGAAGCTGTGGGAGGCCTCAGGGCTGCCCTACCCCGAACTGCTCGACCGCCTGATCGCGCTGGCGCTAGAACGCCACGCCGACCACGAGCGCAATACGACCGGGCTGTAATGCCCCGCTGATGCCCCACCTGCGTCAGACTGGCAATGCGGATCATCAG
>JBBQSR010000652.1:0-2035 GCA_038234855.1 Ktedonobacterales bacterium
CCCATCACGCGGGCCGCGCGCCGTCAGCCACGCCCCGAGCCAGGGGCATAGGGCGACGAGAAAGGGCACCAATCCGATGTTGCAGCCACTGACGACGCTGGCCGAGCGCCCCGAGCTCGAGGCGCAGATCCCGCGTCTGCATGAGGCCAGTTGGCCGCCGTTCATCCAGGCGGACCCAGTGGCGCGGCGCTATTGGGGGGAACTCTTCGCCGTCTTCCCCGAGTACCAATATCTGCTGTGCGACGACGACCAGCTCATCGCGGCGGGTCATGCCATCCCCCTGGCCTGGGATGGCACCGTCGCGGGGCTGCCGAGCGGCTGGGACGGCGCGCTGGAGGTGGGCTTCCGCGACTATGAGGCGGGGGAACTGCCCAACGCGCTGTGTGGCCTTTCCATCGTCATCTCGCCGCTGACCCAGGGCAAGGGGCTGAGCGAGACGATGGTAGGGGCGATGAAGACACTGGCCCTCGCCGATGGGCTGCCACAACTGATCATCCCCGTGCGCCCGTCGCGCAAGAGCGAACACGCCGAAACCTCGATCACCGAGTACCTGACCTGGACGAAGCCCGACGGCTCGTTCTTCGACCCGTGGCTGCGCATCCATCAACGCTTGGGGGCCGAGGTGCTCAGCATCGCGCCGCGCTCGATGGTCATCCCCGGCACGGTGGCGGAGTGGGAGGGCTGGACGAACCAGCGGTTCCCGGCCAGCGGCAGGTATCCGGTGGCGGGCGCGCTAGAGCCGATCCAGATCGACCGCGAACACGACACGGGCCTCTACGAGGAACCGAATGTCTGGGTGCGCTACCACGTCAACGCGACCTAACTTTTTTCGCTTGCGAGCATGAATGGTACGGATTATGGACACGGAGGATCGCGCGCTTTTATGGAGACACAGTGGCAGACTGGTCAGGCAGCGGACGCCAACGGCACCAGCATCGGGGTGGTGGAACGCGAACTCTTTCGTGCGTCCTTCGCGCAGGAAAGCCTCTGGTTCCTGAACCAACTGGAACCCGAGAGCACCGCGTACAATGTCTATAATCCGCAACGCGTCAGCGGGCCGTTCGATCTGGTGGCGATGCAGCGCAGCATCGACGCGCTCATCGCGCGGCACGAGGTGCTGCGAACGACCTTCGTGGTGCGCGACGGTCGCCCGATGCAGGCCATCGCCCCGCAGGGCCACGCGCCCATGCGCGTCGTCGACCTCACCGCGCTCGATGACGCCACACGACGACAGACGGCGAATACGCTCATCGTTGCCGCCGTCGAAGCCCCCTTCGATCTCGCACATGGCCCCCTGCTGCATGTCGATGTCTTGCGGCTGGCCCCCGAAGAGCACATCCTCATGCTCACCTTTCACCACATCATCGCGGATCGGTGGGCCATCGAGGTATTTTCGCGGGAAGCGACGGTGCTCTATAATGCCATCGTCACGGGCACCCCGGCAGACCTCCCCGACCTGCCCATCCAATACGCCGATTTCGCGGAGTGGCAACACGAGACGCTACAAGGGCCAGTGCTGGACGCCCATCTGGCGTATTGGCAGCAACACCTGGACGGCGCGCCACAGGTGCTGGACCTGCCCACCGACAAACCAGCGCGACCGGGGGCGGCCTATATCAGCGGGCTGGCCTACCTGCGGCTGCCCGAGAGATTGAGCAACCAGGTGCGCGCGCTAGCCCAGCGCGAAAACGTCACACTTTTCATGGTGCTGCTGGCCGCATTCCAGGTGCTCTTGACGCGCTACACCGGGCAAGAAGATATCGTCGTGGGCACGCCCATCGCGGGGCGCAACCGGGGCGAGTTAGAGCCGCTGATGGGCGTCTTCATCAACACCCTGGCGCTGCGCACGAATCTGGCGGGCGACCCGTCCTTCAGCGAGGCGCTGCGGCGAGTGCGCGAGGTGAGCCTGGGGGCCTTTGAGCACCAGGACCTGCCCTTCGAGCGGCTGGTCGAGGCGATCAATCCCGACCGACGGCTGGGGACGCACCCGCTCTTCCAGACGCTTTTCGTGCTACAAAACACCCCCGGCGGGGGC
>JBBQSR010000653.1:0-2029 GCA_038234855.1 Ktedonobacterales bacterium
CTGGCCGGATGATGTCGACCCCTGACGCACTCCCCAACCGCTGCATGATCCCCGGCGACGCGATAGATTCCCCAAAAGCGATAGGGATCTGTGTCTGCTGTGCCAGCGTGATCGCCAGTTCCCAAGCCGACGCCGCGAAGGGGTCTTCCAAGAACGCCGGATGGTAGCGCTCGATGGCCGCCCAGGCGGCGCTGGCCTCTTTGCACGAAGCGAAGGCGGCCCCCGCGTCGAGGGCGATCAGGGCATCTGGTCCCACCACCTCGCGCAGCGCCGACAGCCGTTGCTGGTCCAGCGTGGCATCAGCTCCAAAAGGGATCTTGAACCGCTGATAGCCCGCCTGGGCCAGCCGCTCCGCCTCACGGCGCAGCGCGGCCACGGCATCTGTCTCTCGATAATACCCCATGATCGCCAGGCAGGGAATGGGCGAGGCCGTCCCGCCCCACAATTGCCACAGCGGCACGCCCAGGACCTGTCCCAGCAGATCCCACCGCGCGATATCCACCACAGCGAGGGCACGGGCATAGCTGCCGCACTCACCCGTCATGCGCGCCGCCGCTCGCGCCGCATCCCACCCCTGGCGGATAGCGGCGATGGGCTGGCCCACCACGAAGGGCGCGATCTGGTCGTGCACTGCCTGATCGAGTGGTGCCCCGCGCGTGAAGGCATAGCCCGTGCCGATGTGCTCGCCCGCCCGCACCCGCACGATGACGAAGTCGCGCGAACTGATGAGCTTGCCAAAGACGCGCAACGGTTCATCCAGCGGCACCCGCACAATAAAGGCTTCGAGTGACGTGATGGGCTGCGCTAACACCGCCGCTGGGCCATCATTTTCACCAGCCGCCATAGGCTGACCATCCTCCATCGACCAAGAGCGTTTCGCCCGTGACATAGGTGGTGGCATCGGAGGCCAGCAGCAGGATGGCGGTGGCGATCTCATCGGGCTGGCCCAGCCGCCCCAGCGGCGTGCGGTGGCGCAGCGACGGCTCGTCAATGACGCCGCGCGCCACATTCGCCCGCACCAGATCCGTCTCGACATAGCCTGGCGCGACAGCATTGACGCGGATGTTGGAGTCGGCCCACTCGCACGCCAGCACTTTGGTCAGTGCGATGACGCCCGCCTTGGCAGCGCAATAGGGCGCACGCATGGGAAAGCCCAGCGGCCCCGAAATGGAGGCCAGCGAGATGATCGCGCCGCGTGCTTGTTGCAACATCACCCGCCCCACCGCCTGACTGCAAAAGAAGACGCCGCTCAGATTGATGCCGATGATGCTGTTCCACACCTCGGCGGGCATCTCGGCGGAGGGCATGGGCCGCGAGATGCCCGCGTTATTTACCAAGATATCGATGCGCCCGAAACGGTCCTGCGTCTCGGTCGCCATGGCCTCGCACGCGGCGGGGTCAGCGACATCGGTTTGGATGGCCAGCGCGTCAACGCCCAGGGCGCGTACCTCGGCGGCGACCGCCTCGGCATCGGCTAGCGCGATGTCGGCGATGACGACCGCCGCCCCACTCGCGGCCAGCGCCAGCGCCGTCGCCCGCCCGATGCCCTTGCTGCCGCCGGTGACGATGGCGACCTGCCCATCAAAACGAATCTCCATGAGGGGGTGCTCCTAATGCATCAGGCGGGTCGAGAGGCCGCCATCGATGGGGATGTTAGCCCCGGTGATATAGCCCGCCTGGGCGCTGGCGAGGAAGACGGTCAGCGCGCCGATGTCCTCTGGCGTGCCGATGCGCCCAACGGGATGATAGCCGACGACGCGGGCATCGGCGGCGGCGGGGTCAGGCTGCGCGGCCAACCACCGCTCATGCAAGACCGTCCGCACGAAACCGGGGCTGATCGTGTTGACGCGGATGCCCTTCGGCCCTAGTTCCTGTGCCAAACTGCGACCCAGCGCCACCACGCCGCCCTTCGCGGCGGCATATGCCGTGATGTCGGCGATGGTGAGCTGCGCATGCACGCTGGCGATGTTGATGACCGATGCCCCCTGCGCGTCGACCAGCAACGGCAGCGCTGCCCGTGTCACGAGGT
>JBBQSR010000654.1:0-1987 GCA_038234855.1 Ktedonobacterales bacterium
CACGGCCCAGCCCCGCCGCCACGGCGAAGACATACGCCCCGACCAGCGCGCCGACGAAGAGCAAGCGAATGCCCCGGCGTTGCAGCACGGCGCGCGTCGTTTGGCCCCGCGCGGGGGCGGGTTCACCCAGCCGCCGTGCCACCACGACCGCCAGCATCAGGCAGCCGAGCGACGCCGCCAGCAGCGCCTCGCTCTGCCCCAGAGCGCGAGCCATCGCAGGTGCCAGCGCAAACGTGCTGCCCACTCCACCTTTGCCGGAGGCTTGGGTCGCCAGGGTGAGGGTAAAGAGGACGGGGCCGAGGGCCAGCGCGGGGATGACCTCTTCGCCAGGCACCGCGCCCAGCGTGGGGGCGAGCGCGGCATAGCCCGCCGCCAGCGCGACGCCAAAGACGCCCAGCGCCACCCCGGTGCCACCCGCCCACCGCGCGACGAAGACGCCACAGACCAGGCTGACGACGAAGAGCGCCACGCCCACCTGCGCGGCCAGCGAGGTGCGCACCAGCGTCAGCGGCGTCGCGCGGGCACTGGTGGTGACGTTGCGCAGCAGATTGACCGCGCTGACCAGGCCCAGCGCCCCCAGCGCCAGCACGGCGAGGCGGTCCAGATGCACCGGCAGCCGAAACGCGGCGAAAAGCGCCCCCGCGACGGTGATGGGGATGAGCGCCAACACCGCCAGGTCCAGCCGCGCGGTGCGTGCCCACGCCACCAGGATCGAGCGTGGTTCGCCCTGGATGGCGCGCGTCTTGGCATAGGCAGCGGTATCCGTGGCTGTCACGGTGGGGCGAAAGAAGGCGATGGGGTCGTCGGCGCGGGCGAGGTCGGGGTTTGCCGCGTCGGGCAGCGCCAGCGCGTCGTCGGGGGCATGCATATCGCGGGCGTTGTCGTCATTCGCCGTGCTCAACCGCTCGTGTTCCATCGCTACCGTTGCTCCTCCGCCGGGTGGCCGTCGTGCCGCAGTAACTCCGCGACCTGGGACAGTTGCGCGCTCAGGTGCGCGCCCAGTGCGGCGCTCGTCAGGTCGCCGCGCGTGCGTTCGATGATGCCGCGCGCGTTGTCGGTGGTGCGGCGCAGCCCATTGGTGATGGCGTCGGGAAAGTCTAGTGCGGTCAGCACGCCAAAGACCTCGTCCATCGTGCCCAGCAGCGCCTCGCATTCGGTGAAGCGGCCCTGGCGCAGCAGGTCCAGCACGTGACGGCGCAGTTCGCCGACGGCCTCGCCCATGCCATTCAGGTACGCGGCCCATTCGACGCCCAGGTCGTCTGGGGTGGGTAGGTCGCGCCCGCGAATGAGGGCGACGGTGATGCCCGCCTCGGCGAATTCCTTTTGCGCGTCTTCCACGAAGCCCGCGAAATAGATGTTCTGGTACTCGCGCAGATCGGCGCGCATGGCGTCGATGAGGGCGCGGGCCTGCTCGATGAGCGCCTGTGCCCCGGCCTCGTCGTCGCGGTGGATGGCGCGGATGGCGTTCGCGCAGTGGCGCACGGCGACGCGCGACTTGGGCAGCGCGGTTTCGCGCGCCGCGTTCATGGCGGCGAAGGCCGCCTGTGCCCCCGCTCGCAGGGCATCGAGATTCGCCATGGCTGGGTCTCCTTGCGCCGCAGCGCCCGCCGCCTCCCTTGGCCCACGACGGCTGCATGGTCGTCGCGGAATGCGAGAAAGCGTCCGTCCCTAGTGTACCCGCTGGGGCGGACGCTGTCAAAAAACCATGCGCGGGGGAGCCGAAACGCCTGGCCGACGCGGATGCATGGCGTGTCGGCGCGTTGGCACGTCGGGATTATTCCTCGAAAGGCAGGAAGCGGCGCAGCAATACCTCGATCTCGGTGAGGTTGAAGGGTTTGGCGAACCAGGCATCCGCTGTGACTTGCTGCATCAGGTAGTTGCGTGCCGCCGACATCAGCAGCAGGATCGGAGCGTTCTGCTGATTTTTGCTTGCCTGGGCGCGAATGACGTCGATGAGTTCGCCGCCGTTCATCTGCGGCATCATGTA
>JBBQSR010000655.1:0-1985 GCA_038234855.1 Ktedonobacterales bacterium
AGATTCACTCGCGCATCGCGGACGCGACCGACGCCAACGCCCGCGTCGACAACGCGCTGAAGGTGACGGAAGACGTCTATTGGAACCGCGTCTACACGGCGGCGCTGACGGTACTGCGGGTCGAGGTCTGGCGCAATGGCATCCGCGAGGGGCTGGACGTGCTGCGCCAATCCGCCGCGCTTCTCAACGACGAAGCCGAGCATCTGCGCGCGACGCTGCTGGAAACGCTGGTGATCCTCTTGATCCTGCTGGAGCTCATCGTCGCGTTGCTCGGACTGCGCCACTGAAGCGCCGGGGCACCATCAGGCGGCGGCGGGTAGACGCGTGCGCTCGACCAGCCCCAACAGGGCATCGATGTCGAAGGGCTTTTGCAAGATGGCGCTGACGGGCAAGCCGTGCAGTTTGCGCGCGGGGGTCATGTCAGCGGTCATCACCACGATCTCGGTGCCCCGCAGGTGTGGCATCCTCGCGATCTGGCGGATGAAGGTGATGCCGTCCATCTCGGGCATGGCGAGGTCTACCAGCAGCAAGGTGGGCGCGCGGTGCTGGGCGCGCAGCCACGTCAGCGCGGCGTCGCCGTGGCGCGCCCATGCGGAGGTATAGCCCTCCATCTCCAGCACGATGCGGAGCATCTGGGCGATCTCCGCGTTGTCATCGACAATGTACACATCTACCATAAGGCCATGGTTCCTTCCATCATCCTGGTCGAATCGGGGCGTATGCGCTCTCTCCTTACCATACCCAGCGAACAATGCCAGACGGGCAACCCGTAGCACGATGTCGCTGTGCAGCGGAAGCGGTAGGTGGTGGTTGCTGGCGTGGGCATCATTGGGCTGACGCTGATAGTATCTACGCCCTTGTCACCAAACCCAGCCACCGATCATGCCAGATGGGCTAGCCGCCCGACCGCTTTTCGCCTTATAGTGGAAGGAGCAGTACGCGGCCCCTGCCGCCCCAAAGGAAACGTCGCATGTTCAGATGGCTCAGTCGGCGCGAAAACCCCTCTGCCACCCTGCGTGTCACTGCCCAAACGCTAGAACAAGGTGCCCCATATATTTTGCCACCGACCGCAGCGGAAGAAAATCGCTTAGACTTCCAACACCAGATGCTCTATCGCGCGCTGGGGCGCAACTATGGTGCCCCGCTGCGGCAGCCCCAAAAGATCCTCGATGTGGGGTGTGGCACGGGGCGCTGGGTCGTCGAAATGGCGATGCAGTTTCCGCAAGCCAATCTCACGGGCATCGACATCACGCCCGTGAACGTGACGGCGCTGCTAGCCCAGATCACGCCACCCCCCGATAATTTGGTGTTCATCCAGGGGGATATCCTGCAAGGTTTGCCCTTCGCGCCTGCCTCGTTCGATTATGTGCATCAACGATTTTTGAGCGCCGCGCTCCCCGAGGGGCAATGGCCTCGGGTCATCCAAGAGATCGTTCGGGTCGTGCATCCGGGCGGCTGGGTCGAGCTCGGGGAATTTGGTCCCCCGGTGACGCAACCAGGGGCGGCACTCGAAAAGCTCTGGGACACCTGGGGGCAGCTTTCGCAGCAGCGGGGCATCAACCTCAACGCGGGCAGTCGCATCCAAGACCGTCTCGCAGGCGCGGGCCTCGGCAATGTGGGCGGGCAATCGGTGCAGTTCCCCTTGGGGGACCACGGGGGACGCTTTGGCCATGCCTTTGGGGCGGATCTGTTGGCGCTGGGTCGTTCGTTGCGATTGGGGGTCATCAAACAAGCGATCATGCCCGAGGCGGAGTATGACGCGCTCTATCAGCGCACGCAGGCTGAATTCGCCGATACCCGCGCTGGCGCGTATCAACCCATCTATCTCGCCTGGGGACAGAAACGCTGAGGCAGCAAAAAGCGGCATCGCGCGAAAGGTCGTCCCGCGCGATGCCCTCAGTGCTGGTCCCGTGGTCGGTTATGAGTTGACGACCGGGACGCGGGCAGTCATGAGGCCGGGGAAGGTGTCGTGCACGCGGATCTCG
>JBBQSR010000656.1:0-1980 GCA_038234855.1 Ktedonobacterales bacterium
CACGCGAACGGCGCGGAACTGACACGCCGCATCGAATTGCTCGGCGCGGTGTATGGCACCGGCGCGCGCGACCTGCCGGAATATCAACTGCTGATGCATCTGCGCGAACGCACTGTGGGTACCCCCGTCACCAAGCCCAAAACCGTGCCTCCCACCGAGGTGCACCCATTGGAACGACCCCATCACCTGATGAGCGGGGGCATCCTGGTGGTGGCGGTGGTGATGGGCTGCGTGCTGGCGAGCCTCGTCTTCGCGCTGACCCAGCGATGATGGGCGATCTCGTTGGCGTCGCGGTCGTCGTGGGGGCGCTGCTGGCGGCGGCGCTGGCGGTGCTCTCGACCAATGAGAGCCGACGCCGCGAGCGGGCAGCAGCGCCCGCCGCCATCCTCTATGATGCCGCGACGGCGGATGGCCCGCTGGTCGCGCACGCGCATCGCATGCAGGGCCGCCCCCTCGTGGTGGAGCGCATGGCGGATGGCACCATCACTGTCACGGTTGCGCGCCTGGGGCCGCCCGCCGCCGTAGCGACGCCCAGCGAGGTGATGCGCCTCGCCGCCGAGGCCCTGGTGGCCGAGGAAGCATTGGGCGTGACGGTGGCGCGCGGCATCCTCCGCCACGCGGAGCGCGACCTGGCGGTGCCCATCACCCCCGCGCTGCGGGCGCTGGCGCTGCACGGCCTGGGCGAACTGCGCGCCAGCGAGGCCCAGGGGCCTCGCCTGACACGCCAAGACCCCGCCACCTGTCGCGCCTGTGGCTATCGCGCCATGTGCGCCGTCGGGCGCATCAATGCCGCCGCCCCGCACTCCGCGATGGGGTGAATGTGGTGCCGAGGCGCTTCCCGTGCCGCATCCCTGACGAGGATGCGGCGCGTTCCTGTCCACCAGGGGCACTTATTCGTGCGTTACCGTGTCGCCGCCGAGGGCCGCCGCCGTGAGGGCGGTCGCCAGACGCAGGGCATTCGCGATGGCATCGTCGGGGCTGAGGCCGCAAAGGTCGGTCAAGGTGAAGAGCGTTTCGGGGCTGATCACCACTGAGAGGTCACGCTTGAGCCGCGTGAACGCCTCAGCATCGGCAAACGCGAGCGCCGTCGGCTCCAACGCGTAATCGATCCAGATGAACCGCAGGCCGGGCCGCATGGCGGCGACCGTCGGTTGGGTGATGGTCGCCGCAATCATGGCACGGACCGCCCCCTGATAGGCCAGGATGCGCCGTAGGAAGAACTCCGCCGCGAAGGCGATGCGCGCAACGGGATCGGTCACGTGCGCGAGCGGGTGCAAGACCTCACTGGGGCTTGGCCACAGACCATCGAGGGTGTCATTCAGCAGGGAAACGAGGTCAGGGAAGTAACGATAGGCGGTGGCCTCTGAAACGAGCGCCGCCCGCGCCACCGCGGCCATCGTCACGCTGGCCCCCCCCTGAACGAGGGCACGACAAGCGTTGATGAGCGCCATGCGCGTGCGCGTCTTTTGATTCGTGCGGCCAGCGCCGCCAGCACTCACGTTCTTCAGCATCGGTCCCCCTCCTTTCAGCTATGATACCACACTCTTGTCATGAGAATGCTCTTGCATAAAAGATGATGCTATGGTACAATCATGATAGTTCACTCTCACTGAGAGAGTCGATTCGCATAAAGGGGAGCGTGAGATGGCCCAGGTATCCGTGGTTGGTCCCACCGATGGCGAGCTGATCCCGTTAGGACCGATCCACATACGCATCCTCGAAGATGGACGCACCACCGACCATCGCCTGGGGATGGCTGAAATCACCATCGCGCCGCATACCCACGGGCCGGTGCAGCATCGCCACGCCCAACACGACGAGGGTTTCTATGTGGTGGCTGGCACGGCGCGGTTCACCGTCGGCACGACCACCTACGATGCACCCCCTGGCACACTGGTGATGGTGCCGCCCGGCGTACCCCACACCTTTGCCAACCCCAGCGATGAGGTGGTCATCATCGTGAACACCTTCACCCCCGAT
>JBBQSR010000657.1:0-1977 GCA_038234855.1 Ktedonobacterales bacterium
GAGCGCGGTGATGGCGGCGGGGGTGCCATCCGGCGCGCGCAGGTCGGCCAGCGGGCCAGCGCCGCCGGGGGCCAGCGCGAAGATCGTCACGTTGCCGCGCACCTGGCGGCTGGCGGAATCCGCCACGAAGACATGCGGCACCACCAGCGCGGGCGCGACGCCCACGACATGCGAGTTCGCCGCCAGGGTGCCCTGCACCTGGGGACCAACGCGATCCGCGTACAGGTGCAGCGAGCCGCCCCGGTCGTTCGTCACGTCCTCATCGATCTTACCCAAACTAAAGACCGCGACGCTCTTGATGGCGATGAGGACGGTGTCTTCGACCGCCAGCGAGGCGGCGCTAAAGAGCGTGGCGAACATCAGGCCAAAGATGATGAGGGCGGTGCGCGACGGGCGGCGCGGCACGTTGCGCACCGCGATGCGCGCCAGGTGCGGCTGCCACAGCCCCACCACGATCAGCGCCATCAGCGCCACGGCGGCGGCCAGCAAGACCGGGCGCACCAATGGCGTGCTAGCGACATCGAGAAAGCTACTCATGCGCGTATCACTGCGGCGAAGTAGGCCGCCAGGCGCTGTGCGCCCTCCACAGAGGGATGCAGCCCATCATCGCTGAGGTACTCGGGGTGCTGCGCGACCTCGGCGAAGTCGGCGTGCAGGTCCACCAGATGCACCCCCGCCCCAGCGATCACCCCGTCGATGGCGTCGTTCCACGTCACCACATCCGCGTGCAGTTGTGCCTGATCGCGCTTGGCGAAGTAGGGCAGCAGGGTGAGGTCGGGCATGTTACCGACATAGACGCGTGCCCCCGTCGCGGTCAGCGCGCCCAGCAGCGCGGTTAACTGCGCGCGATAGGTCGCCAGCGGCACCGATGCGGCGTAGTCATTCAACGCCAGCCAGACGGTGACGACGGCGGGGTGGGATGCCACGGCGATAGGCACCTCGGTGCGCTGCGCCTCGGCCACCGTCGCGCCGGGGATGCCCAGGTTCAGCAGATGGGTGCGCGTGCTGAGCGTCGCAGCCAGCACGGAGGGCCAGCTCTGAAAAGCTGGTGCGTCCGTCCCGATGCCAAAGGCATCCGATGCCCCCACCGCCACATAGGTGAGCGTGTAGGTCGGCGGCGTGGCGTCTGCCCCCGTCGCGGCGCTGGCGCAGCCGCTGAGCACCAGCACGAGAACCAGCGCGCCACTGAGCCAGCGCCAGGGGATATCCGCCCGAGATCGCGCGAACACAGGCCACTTCCTTCACAGAAACCACACGGAGACGGGTGCCGCTCCCAGGAAGCACACTCTATCCCGCGCGGTTGTTTCCACCTCCCTAACCATACGCCAGAATGGGCGCTGCTGACAATCCCCACCGATTCATCCGCCCAACACCCATGACTGGATGTCTTGGGTAGCGGTGAAGCCCCCGGTGCCACCCGTGAAACCCATATAAGCCTGATTCGCGCCCACGGTGGCCGCGATGTCGATGGCATAGCTCTGGCTGGCGGAACTGCCCGTCACGGTGTCGGTGATGGTGACGCCCAGCGAGGCGTTCGCGTAACTCACCGTCACGGTCATCGTGTGGCCGCTATGCAGATCTAGCGTGCCAGCCAGCGAGGTGTCGGACGTGTCAGGCGTGGCACCGTTGACATAGAGCCCCGTAGTGCTCTGGGTCGCGTTCGACGCGATGCTCCACAGATCGAACTTCACCGCTACGCTGTTGCCGATGCCCCCATACCCCAGGTCATTGCCCCCGCTGCCCAGCGCATTCGGTCCGATACCCTGGATGACGAAAGCCACCCCATCGGCAGTTCCCTGATTTTGATTGAACTGGAACACCGTTTTAAAGTGCGTGATGTCGACCGTCTTCCCCCAAAAGAAGCTGCCAGCCTCGCTATTCGCCCCGTCCGTCAGCCGGATCACATTTCCCTGCTGGCTGGCGCTCCCGTTGAGTTGCATGCCCGCGCTACTGGGGAACCCATTGGCATAGTTAAAG
>JBBQSR010000658.1:0-1974 GCA_038234855.1 Ktedonobacterales bacterium
CGGGCCTCAGTTGCGCGGCGGCTTTTTCGACCATTGGCGTCCAGATCCACGAAGGGCAGATCACGTTGACGCGGATATTCTGCGCGGCTCCCTCTAGCGCTAAAATGTGCGTCAGATGGATGACCCCCGCCTTGGCCGCGCCATATGCCGCGAAGCCTGGCGCGGCGATGATCCCCGCGATGGAGCCGAGCGTGATGATGCTGCCGCCGCCGACCTTTGCCATCTCGGGCATCGCGTATTTCGCTGTCAGGAAGGTGCCGACGACGTTCACATTCAGCGTGCGGGCAAAGGTGGCGGCGTCGAGCTGCGCGGTGGGGGCGCTGTCACCGATGCCCGCGCACGCCAGCAGCACGTCGAGCCGCCCGAACTGCGCCACCGTCGCGGCGACCGCTGCCTGGCACTGCGCCTCATCGGTCACATCCAGCGCGACGGACGACGCCCGCGCGCCCACCGCCGCTGCCGCCGCGCGCGCCCCATCCGCGTTCATGTCGGCGAAGACCACCGCCGCGCCCTCGCTGGCAAAGAGCGTCGCGGCCACCTTGCCCAGTCCCGACGCCGCGCCCGTCACCAGCGCCACGCGCCCATCTAGCTTGCCCATCGTCGTTGTGCTCCTCATCGAACATCGTCGTTTATCCTGTGTCCCTCCATCGTAGCGCGTCTGGCGGCGCAGGTCAATGGCGGGTACGTGTTCGCTGGCAACGGGGCGGCGCGGACACTTTCGTGCGATACTGCGGGAAAAGAAAGGCTCGTCAGCGACTCGACCGTGTGTTATGATGTCGGAAAGCTGTAGCTGGTTACAGATCAGCAAGCAGCGCGCGTTCGGCCAGCGTCGCCACGATCCGCGCGCCACCCACTTCTCGCGGAGGAAGCATTTCAATGAATAGCGCCATCACGGGCTGGGGCATGCAGGTGCCCGCGCGCATCATGACCAACGCCGAACTCGAACGCCTGGTCGACACCAGCGACGAATGGATCGTCTCGCGCACGGGCATTCGTGAGCGCCACGTGGCGAATGCCGACGAATCAGCCTCCACGCTGGCCATCGGGGCGGCGCGTCAGGCGCTGGCACGCGCCAATCTCAGCGCCAGCGACCTGGATATGATCATCGTCGCTACCGTGACGGGCGACTACACCTTCCCCGCGACCGCGTGTGTGGTGCAAGATGTCTTGGGGGCGCACTGCCCGGCCTTCGACATCCAGGCGGCCTGTACGGGGTGGATCTATGGCGCGGTGATGGCGCACCAGTTCATCGCGGCGGGGACGCTGCGCAACGTGTTGGTCATCGGTGTCGAGGTGCTGACGAAGATCACCGATTTCGATGATCGCGGCACCTGCGTGCTCTTTGGCGATGGCGCGGGGGCGACGGTCTTTTCCGCGCGCGAGGGCGCGGGGGGCATCCTTGGCTGGACGCTCGGCGCGGATGGCGCGCGACCCGAGCAACTGTACCGTCCGGCGGGCGGCTCACGCACGCCCCTGACGCGCGACAACATGGACACCCACGAAGCGTACATCAACATGATGGGGTCCGAGGTCTTCAAGTTCGCCACGCGCGTGATGGGTACCGCTATGGAAGAGGCGATGGCCAAGGCCAACCTGACGGCGCAAGACATCGACCTCTTCATCCCGCATCAGGCGAATCTGCGCATCATCGAGGCAGCGTCGAAGCGGCTGGACCTGCCCGCCGATAAGGTCTTTGTCAACATCGAACGTTACGGCAACACCTCGGCGGCGGCGGTGCCCATCGCGCTGTGCGAGGCCATCGCCACGGGGCGCGTCCACCCCGGCAGCAAGCTGGGGATGGTCGCCTTTGGCGCGGGCCTCACCTGGGGCGCGCTGGCGCTGGAATGGACCGCGCCCCTCGACTGAGGCCGCTGGGGCACCGCGCCCCAGCCCTCATGCCGCCAGCACCAGGTCCTGCTCGCCACGCACGCCATCGGTGACGAGGCCCTGGCAGATGAGGATGCTCTCCAAGAC
>JBBQSR010000659.1:0-1973 GCA_038234855.1 Ktedonobacterales bacterium
TGGCCTATCGTCTGCTGGCCACCGCCCAAGCGACGACGGGGGATGTCACCGGCGCACGGCTGACGCTCGCCGATTGCGCCCAAGTCTGGGCCAACCTCGAATTGACGCTCGATCCCGCTACCGTGCACTTACAAGAGCAGATGCAGGCGTTGCCCACGACTACTCCCACTTCCCCAGCGGCGCACGTGATTCGCCTGCCCTTCGTCGGGCGTCAGGGGGCCTTTGACCAGTTGCGACGGGCGTACGAGGCCGCGCGGGCCGGGGCACCCCACCTGGCGCTGATCGAGGGGGAGGCGGGGGTGGGCAAGTCGCGCCTGCTGGGGGCTTTCACGCAATGGGCCGCACTGCAAGGTGCCGATGTGGTGCTGGGGCAGGCATATGAGCTCAGCGGGCGCTTCCCCTTTCAACCGCTGGCAGAGCTGGTGCGTACCCGGTTGGCCCGCGAGCATGCCCCCGATGACCTGCTGGATGACCCCTGGCTGACCGAACTCAGCCGCCTGGTGCCTGACCTGCGCGAACGCTACCCTGATCTGCCCACACCAACGGATGACGCGGGGGCGGGGGCACGGCTGATCGAGGCGTTGGCCCAGGTGGGTCTGGCATTAGCACGTGCTCGACCCGTGGTGTGGGTGCTCGAAGATCTGCATTGGGCTGACGAGGCCACCCGCGCGGCGCTTACGGCGCTGCTGGGGCGCTGGCGGACAGCAGGCGCGGCGATCTTGCTGGTGGTGACGTTACGAGCCGAAGAGCGGGCGACCTCACCGGAGTTACACGGGTGGGTTGCGGCGGCGGAACGGCTGGCCCCAGTCGTGCCCATCACCCTGGCCGCGTTCAGCGCCGCTGATAGCCAGCACGCCGCCATGAAATTGTTGAGCGACACGGCCAGCCTGGAGTTGTGCGAGTGGCTCTTTGCGGTGACGGCGGGCAATCCCCTCTACCTCGAACAGGTGGCACAGGGGCTGGTCGAGCGCGGCGTGGTGGCCTGGCAGGACGATGCCCTGCGGAGCACCCCGGATCTCGATGTGTCCCAATTGGCCGATTGGGTGCCAGAGACCCTGCGGGAATTGCTCCTGCGTCGCATCCGCTATCTGGATACAACGACGCAGCGGGTGGTGGCGGCAGCCGCCGTGGCGGGGGGGCGCTTCACCGAGGAGGTGGTGCAGGCCATCGCGGGGGTCGATGAAGACGCGCTCCTGACGGCACTGGAAGTGGCGGAACGCCGCCAGTTGATCCGCAGCGAGGGCAACCAGTATGGCTTCACCCATGACAAAGTGGCCGAAGCGATGTACAGCGATTTGCATCCTGGCCGCCGCCGGGTCATGCATCGCCGTGCCCTGACAGCCCTCGCCGAGCGCCAGACGGCGACCCCTGCCGACCTCTTTCGACACGCCAAAGGCGCTGAGGCATGGGAACAGGCCGCGCAGTATGCCCGACAAGCATTCATTGCGGCAGGAGCTATTGGCGCTCAGTTGGATGCCCTTACGTTTGGTGAAAACTTTATCGGATTGCTTACAAGTGAACCGAGCCGGGCCGTGGTTCAAGCCCACTATTCGGTTGTGTACCAAGGGCTGTTTTACTCGCGGTTAGGGAATCTCTATATCAATAGTGGTCGCTACGCGCAAGCCCACGGCTTGTATTCCACCCTTCTGATGGATACGCGCACCGCAAACATCCCCTATTTGGAAGGGATGGCACTGTACTTGTTGGGAAAGTTCGCTGCGGAAAACCAGCAAGATCTGACGACGAGCCAGCATCTTCAAGAGGCGGCGTTGCAGATTTTTACGATGTTGGGGGACACGAATCAGCAAATCTCGGCCATGGTAGAGCTGGCAGCGATCTTCTTGGCGCGAGGGGACATCCACAACGCTTACCAACAACTTCAGCAGGCACTCAGCCTTGCACGAGACCTCCATCATACCTTTAAGAGCATCGTGTGTTTGCATGCCATCGGCAACATCTTGACAAAATTGGGG
>JBBQSR010000660.1:0-1972 GCA_038234855.1 Ktedonobacterales bacterium
GTTGCTCCGTCCGCCCACGCTATGTCGTGTTTCGTCGCACGCGGCGCAATTGGCGGCGGTGCAGCGCGGCATCGCCCCACGACAGATAGCCCGCGGTCGTCAGGCCGTGGACGATGGCGGCGATGACGATGCTCGGCCCCGGCAGCGCGACATAGAGGACGCCAAAGAGCGCGCCCGCCGCCATCGCCGCGACGTTGAAGCGCCAGGGATAGCCGCCCAGGCGATGATACGCCCCAAAGATGACCGAGACCAGCACGACGCCCGCCCCCGCCGCCCAACCCTGCGCCAGCCCCAGCGCGACCAGGCCACGAATCGCCAGCGTCTGCACCGTGCCGCGCCAAAAGACCTCCTCGGTCGGGGCGTTGAGGATCAGGTAAAAGACGCTTTGCAGCGCCTGGTCAGCGCGGGTGGGCAGCCGATAGTTCGGCGCGATGACGCCGCGCCACAGCATCGCCAGGACCATCATCACCACGCCGATGGGCAGGGCGACGGCCAGCGCCGCCCACCAGCCCTGCGGCGGCGCGGCGAGGCCCACCGCGCGTGGCCCCCCCAGGAAGCGCGCTGCGACGAGCGCGACGACCCAGAACGGCACCAAACGCATGAGCACATCCGGCCAAAACCAGCGCCACGTCTCGTGCGGCTGGCTACGCGTCACGCGAATCTCGACCGGCACCGACTCGGTGGTGGCCATGGGGCAACCCTCCTAGCGTTTGACCGCGTGGGGATTGGCGGCATCGCAGCGGGGGCAGCGCGCCTGGATGGGCAGCAAGAAGAGGCCGCACTGCGGGCAGGGCCGCGCGATGGTGCCATGACACTGCCAGCAATAGGGGCTGTCGGGCGCGGTGCTGGCGCTGCATGTGGGGCACTGCACGAGGATAGGCTTCTTGGGGATGGTGTGCGTCGCCAGCGACCCCTGCCGCATGATGGCGAAGGGGCTGCTGAAGGGCACATCACGCGCATCCACGGCGGGCACTGGATGGGTGGCGGCGGGTGAGGGCGTGGGCGCGTCATCGACCAGCCACAGGTCGGCCTCGGGCGTCGCGGGCGCGGTGGCGTGCAGGGGCGATGGCTCGGGCGGCGGCGTTGCGGTGGCGGGCGGCACGACCATGCGGCGGCGCGGCATCGCCACAGAGGCGACTGAGGCCAGGTCATCCATCTGCGTCTCGCGGACCTCATCCACCGCGCTCGACGCCTCGGGCGAGGGGGTGATGGGCTTGTGGCGCTGCGCGCGGATGGCCGGTAGCTCGACCGTGCTGCCCTCAACGACGCGGCGCTGCTGCGCGGGGTGTTGGCTCATGTAATGCAGCGCGATGCCAGGGGCCAGCAAGATGGTGTCGCCGTGGCGCAGCAGATGCTCGTGCACCGTCACGCCGCCGACCCGCAGTCCATTCGTGCTGGAAAGGTCGGCGATCCACCAGTCCTCGCCGCGCAGACGGATCTCGGCGTGGTGCCGCGAGATCTGGGTGTAGGGCAAGACGATGTCATTGCCTGGCAGCCGCCCGATGGTGATGCGCGGTTTATCCAGCGGCACGCGTTGCACGCCCTCGCGCGTCTCCACCTCCAGCAGGTCCATGGGTCGCGCCTCCCTTCTCGCTCGGTTTTTTACCTCTGAGTATAGCACGACGCGCGCCCCATGCGAATGACCGACATCACATGGCAGGGTGATGTCGGTCGGCAGAGGAGTCTAGGTCACGAATGGGATGCTCAACCGGGCTGGTTAAAGGCCCCGCCCTCGTGGGCGTCGTGCGGCACGGTCGATGTGCCGCTGGCATCGTACGCGCTGGCGCTGGGCGAGGGAGACGGCGGTGTCTCGGTGGAAGGTGCCTGGGGCAGGGTCTGCGCGGCGGCCTGGGCCGTCGGCGAGATGGTGACGGTCGCCGCCGGTCCTGGCGGCGGTGGCCCCGACGCCGCGCTACTCGCGGGCGTGGCCGAGGGGGGCATGCTCACCGGGGGAGCCTGAACCGCTGGCGTG
>JBBQSR010000661.1:0-1971 GCA_038234855.1 Ktedonobacterales bacterium
AATTGGGCCATTCACCATGATGGCAGCGACCTTTGATGCGGCGGGGAAGGTGACGCTGACTAAGCTGACTGATCAAGCGATGGCGTTTACCTTCCTGGGGTTCATCCGAAGCGCGTGAGGCGGTGGCGCACACAGCCCCCGATTCATGACTAATACCGCAGCAAGCATGGATAAGTGAACTGTATCAGGTGGTGGGCGCGTCGCCCTCACGCGCTGGGGGGGGCCTCACCCCGACGGCGCTTCAGCCAGTCGGCCACGCTACGCTCGGCACCCTCGGCGTGGTCGGTCGGGGTGTAATACTGGCGGTCGTGCAGATTCTCGGGCAGGTAGCCCTCGGGTTGCACGCTGGCGGCGGGCGGGCGCGCGGGGTCCTCGGGGTCAACGCCCTCGTACACATCATGCGCATAGACATAGCCGCCGCCATACTTGGCGTCGCGCATGAGCTTGGTGGGGGCGTTGCGCAGGTGCAGCGGCACGCCGTCGTTGCGGGTGGCCCGCACATCCGCTTGCACCGCCATGTAGGCGCGTTCCAGCGCGTTCGACTTCGGGGCACAGGCCAGATGCACGACCGCCTGGGCGAGGGCCAGCGATGCCTCGGGCATCCCCACGAAATGCACCGCTTGCTGGGCGGCGACGGCGACTACCAGCGCCTGCGGGTCCGCCATGCCGATGTCTTCGCTTGCCATGCGGATGACCCGCCGCACGATGTAGAGCGGATCTTCCCCCGCCTCTAACATGCGGCCCAGCCAATAGAGCGCGCCGTCGGGGTCCGAGCCGCGCACCGATTTGTGCAGCGCGGAGATCAGGTTGTAATGTTCCTCGCCGCCCTTGTCATAGAGCAGGGCGCGGTGTTGCAGGGCGTCCTCGACCAGGGGCAGGGTGAGGGTGTGTTCGCCGACGGGCAGCGCGTTGGCCGCCGCCTCGAGCGCCGTCAGCGCCGCGCGGGCATCGCCATTGGCGAAGGTAGCGATGAAGTCCAGCGCGTCGTCGGGCAGGGTCAACGCGCGCTCGCCCAGCCCGCGCTCTCGGTCCGCCAGCGCCCGCGTGACGATCAGTTTGATATCGTCATCGGTCAGTGCCCGCAGCGTAAAGACGCGCGAACGCGACAGCAGCGCCGCGTTGACCTCGAAGCTGGGGTTCTCGGTCGTCGCGCCGATGAGGGTGATGGTGCCGCGCTCGACATGGGGCAACGCGCTATCTTGCTGGGCCTTGTTGAAGCGATGGATCTCGTCGAGAAAGAGGATGGTGTGTTGCCCCGTCGCGCGTTGCAGCTTGGCGGCGTCTTCCACCACACGGCGGAGTTCGGCGACGCCAGCGGTGACGGCGCTCATCCGCACGAAACGCGCGTTGGTGGTGTGGGCGATGACCTCGGCCAGCGTCGTCTTGCCGCTGCCCGGTGGCCCCCAAAAGATCATCGAGGGGATGCGGTCGGCCTCGATGGCCCGCCGCAACGCCCGCCCCGGCGCGATCAGGTGCGCCTGGCCCAGCACCTCGTCGAGCGTGTGGGGGCGCATCCGCGCGGCGAGGGGCATTGTCGCCTCTGTCGCCGCCGAGACGAGCGGCGCTGGCTCCCCGACATCCCCACCAAACAAACTGCCTTGCTGCGACATGGGGCCTCCCTCGCGTTCTCATCACCAGAACTAGTGTACCATAGTGAGCGGGATATCCCATCACACCACGCCAGTAGGCCACCATCTCGTGCAGAGAATTGGTGGCCTAGTTCGTTCGGGAGTGCGTTAGATTTTGAAGACGTGCATGGTCTCGTGCAGCGGCGAGGGTTTGTAAAAATAGCTGCAAGGGGAGTCGCCGCCCGCCGCCGGGTATAAGCCAAGATCTCCGGCGCGAACCGTCGGTAGATGGTGGCGCTCGACTCATTCAGCATGGGAAGGTCAGGACGTTGAAACATGACGATGGCGCTATCCAATTCTGTGGTGAAACGATCATTTCCCTTATATATCGCCCTGGCCCGCC
>JBBQSR010000662.1:0-1965 GCA_038234855.1 Ktedonobacterales bacterium
ACCGCCGCCCAAAGAGGTACAATGGAGGCGAAGCGCCGCCACATGCGCCATGGGGCGTGCCAACCATCTGAGCAACACGCAGCGATCATCCGTGCTGGCGAACTCCGTTTTCGCCACGCGCGATACATAAGGAGCACACAGACCACCATGACCCAATCTCCCCCCGCGCCGCACCTGACCCCAGCGGATCTGCGCGGCAAGCGACTGCATTTCATGGGCATCGGCGGATCGGGCATCACCTCGGTGGTGCAGATGGCCCTGATCGAGGGCGCGCACTGCACCGGCTGCGAGCAGACCCTCTCAGAGGCGACGGAGTGGATCAGCAGCAAGGGCGTGCCCGTGGTCGAGGGCCACAGCCCCAGCCACCTGGATGGCGTGGATGTGCTCATCATCGTCCCCGCCGTCATGAAGCTGGACGCCAACAACCCCGAGGTCGCGGAGGCGCGGCGGCGGGGCATCCCCGTCATCGACTGGCAGGCGGTGCTGGGGGCCTTCATGGCGGGCAAGTTCGGCGTCTCGGTGGCGGGCGTGCATGGCAAGGGCACCGTGACGGCCATGGTGTCGCAGATCCTCATCGACGCGGGGCTAGACCCCACCTGCGAGGTCGGCGCGACCGTCCCCGACTGGGCGGGCAACGTGCGGATGGGCGGCAGCGACCTTTTCGTCAACGAGGCCGACGAATTCAACCTGAACTTTTTGCATTACCATCCTCGGCTGGCAATCATCACTAGCATCGAGTTCGAGCATCCCGAGTTCTTCAACAACTACCAGGAACTGAAGGATGGCTTCGACGCCTTCGTGGCGGGGATGGATTTCGATGGCGACTGGCAACGCCCCGCGACGCTGGTGCTGAACTGGGATAGCCCCGGTTGCCGCGAACTGCGCGACCGCCAGGGCGCATGGCCGGGTCAGTTCATCACCTACGCGCTGGATAGCGACGCCGACTATATGGGCGACGATGTGCGGCTGGCGGGCGAAACATCCTTCCACGCGCGCGACGCGAAGGGCAACGACCTGGGCCGCTTCACGCTGCTGCTGCCGGGCCGCTACAACGTCGAGAACGCGCTGGGGGCTATCGCCACGGCGCGCGAGTTGGGCGTGGACCCCGACAGCATCCGCCGCACCTTGGCGAGCTTCCCCGGCATCTATCGCCGCTTCCAGGTGACCCAGGCCCCAAGCGGCATCACCATCGTCGATGATTACGCGCACCACCCCACCGCCATCGAAGTGACGTTGGCCGCCATCCGCCAGCGGTTCCCGGATCGTCGCGTCATCGCCACCTTTCAGCCACATATGTTCACGCGACTCAAGACCTTCCTCGATGACTTCTCGCATTCTTTCGCGGATGCCGATGAGGTCGTGATCGTCGATGTCTTTCCCGCGCGCGAACGCGACACGGGCCTCATCCACTCGCGCGATCTGGTGGCGGCGATCACGCGCGACCAACACTTCACGCAGCGCACCGAGCGCGTCCACCACGGCGGCTCGCTGGACGAGACGCGGCAACTGCTCGAGTCGCTGGCGCAGCCCGGCGACGTGCTGGCCCTGCTCGGCTCGGGCAGCGTATACCTGATCTCGGGCGCACTGCTGCACTCGCCCACCTTCATCGGCTACGCGCCTGAACTGCGGGCGGCACATTAGTGCGGCATGGGGGGACGGAAGGCGGAATGCCGCGAGGTCTGCGCGGAATGACACGGGATGAAAAGAATGGCCCTTTGTTTCTCCCATTTACCCCCAATTCCGCGTGGTCTCGCGCCCATTCCGCGCCATTCCGCGTTCCATCCCCTGGGCCAAGTGAGGACACAATGACACCACTGCAAGCAGCGTGCATGGAACGCTGGGGAGCGAATCCCCGGCTGAAGCTGGATGAACCGTTGGCGCGGCATGGCACCTTCGGTGTGGGGGGTCCAGCGGAGGTCTGGTTCGGCGCGACCAATGAAGCGGATCTGCTGGCGATGCTGGCGC
>JBBQSR010000663.1:0-1962 GCA_038234855.1 Ktedonobacterales bacterium
CCAACTTGGTGCCCGCGAGATGCAAGATCGCCTGATGCGCGCCGAGCGTGACCTCACCACCCAGGTCGAGCAGTTGCACGGCTTCCTCAGCCGCTTCAGCGCCTAGCACCAGGACGGCGGGCACGTAAAAACCGCCCGCCGTTCCCGTTGCACGCCACGAACATCATGGCCACAACCGCTGCCCACCCGCCCCAATGCCACCCTATTGCATTGCACAAGAAGTCCGATAAGGGAAAGGAACACAGCAGCGGGAGGAACAGCGATGACCCAAACCTTGTTGGCCCATGCGGGGCACATCTCAGAGTTCGCGGTGGACCCCGTGACCGGGGCACACTACACCGGCACCTGCACCCAGACCGCGTTAGAGGTCTGCCTAGCCTGTGTGGAGGGCCGTACCCCCACCCAAGCACACATGATGGAACTGACGCGCGCGATGATCGCTAAGGGCATCTGTGCGGCAAATGGCGCGGCGACGCTGTGGGCCGTCGCCAAGCAGGCACGCGACACCGGCCACGCCGTCGCGCTGGAATGGGACTACCACGAGCCGCTGGCGGGCGACTGGCACAAGGTGCTGCGCGACAATGCCGGGTTGCGCCCCATACTGCTGCAAGTCGCCGTCGGCATGGCGCTGACCGATGCCGAGACGGGCACGCGCGATGAAACCACGCTGCACTACCATGCCATCGCGGTTGTCGGGTGGCAAGACGACGGCTACATCTGCGCTGACGGCGACCATCCACAGGTGGGGACGCGCTTCCAGATCTATCCCTATGCCACGCTGCTGGCAGCGCGACCTTGCGGCCTGTTGGTGCTGGATGTGCCGCCGCGCCCAGCCACCAATCTGCCCGCTGGCTGGCAAGACGACGGCACCCAGTTGCTGGGGCCGCCTGCCCCCGATGGCCACCGCTACCCCTTCATCGGGCGCATGCGGCTCGACGCCCTCGACTACCTGGCGCGCGGCATCATGACGCCCGATGACATGGCACTGCAAGCCGAGCATGCCACGGATGCCAACCGCATTGAGCAAACCACCAATTATCACCGCCTAGTGTTGCAGCGGCCCAGCACCGCTGCCCCGTGGGAGCCATTCTTGGCGAATCTGGGCGCAGCGGTGCTGGCCCTCGAAGCGCACCCGGCAACAGCACCACAACCGGGATAAGGGCGAGATACGAAGGTGCAGAAGGGCACGAAATGATGAGACACAATGGGGGTTTCCCCAAAATCTTCGTGTTCTTCTTTCCCTTCGACTAGCTTCGTGCCTCGTCCTTATCCCTGTTTTATGGATCAGGTTATTCGCCCCTGGCGTTTGCTTCTAAAACGGTATAGAATCCCCCTGTGATTGATCAAGCCAACCCAAAGGAGCACATAGCGCACATGGCACAGCCGCAGGTTCCGGCGTGGGTCGCCGATGCCGTCTTTTATCAGATCTTCCCCGACCGCTTCGCTCGTGGGGCTGGGTTGCCCAAGCCCCGCAACCTCGAAGCGTGGGATGCCCCACCGACCGTCGCGGGCTACAAGGGCGGCGATCTGGTGGGGCTGCGCGAGCGGCTGGACTATCTGCAAGACATGGGCATCACCGCACTCTACCTGAACCCGATCTTCGCCGCGACGGCGAACCATCGCTACCATACGCAAGATTATCTGACGGTCGATCCACTGCTGGGGGGCAATGTCGCCTTTGCCCAACTGCGCGACGAGGTGCATCGGCGCGGCATGCGCATCATGCTCGATGGCGTCTTCAACCATTGCAGCCGTGGCCACCTCTTCTTTAGCGACATCCTCGAGAATGGCCCCGCGTCACCGTGGATCGATTAGTTCACCATCAAAGATTGGCCGCTGCATGCCTATGACGAAGCGGGGCCGGCGAATTATGATTGCTGGTGGGGCTTGCGCGCCCTGCCCCGCTGGAACACCGACCATCCGGCGGTGCGCGAATATCTGATGCGCATCGGCGAATATTGG
>JBBQSR010000664.1:0-1952 GCA_038234855.1 Ktedonobacterales bacterium
CTGACGGTGTGGGGGCGTGTGATGGATGCGGTCGATCCCGCGGTCGTGGATACCATTCTCACCACGACTCGCGCGGTGCCAAGGGTCGCATCAGTGCTGGGAGTGCGCGTACGCTGGCTAGGGCATCAGTTGGTCGCCGAAGTGCAAGTCACCGTACCCGCCAACCTCGCGACGGCAGTGAGTGCAGGAATTGCGGACGAGGTGCGCCACGCTTTGCAACATGCCTTACCACGTCTGGTTTCCGTCGGGGTCGAGATCCGACCCGCTGGTTTACCCATCCCCGCGACGCACCAGCATGGCGGGCTGCCCGCTGTTTCCTAGCCGCACCAGCGCGCTGCGGTACCAACTCGACGCGCGGGAGGAGTGGCGCAGTACCCCCAGGAGTGTGCGTCACTTGACAACACTCCGCATGAATTGCCCGTGCTCAGTGGGGGCGCAGGTACGAGCGCCGCCGTTTCCCAGCGTCACCATGCAGCCTGATTCCTTTCACTATGGCTCATCGGGAACGGCGGGGGACGACGACTCCCTTTGAGAACATTTCCCTGGCTGAGAACCATCTCGCCCCTGGTTCGCGCGTCCGTCCGTTTAACTGACTAGGGGGCCTCTTCCACCTTGCGCGGTGGCGACTGGCTTCCAGGAGCGTGCGGCACGGCTCGCGCCACCGCTCTTGTTGGTTGCTGCCGGGCTGGTCGCACGGGGAGAGATGGCGCGACGACTGGTGGGGCCGCTTCCGTCAGCGCCGGCGGCACAGGATGAGTTAAATCGAAGGGCCAGGGCGGTGCGAAACGCCGCACGACGAACCAATACCAGAGGGCGATGCCCAGCAAAGTGAAGAGCGCCGTCCATTGCGCTTGCTTCAAAGCGTTGCTGCCCAAAAAGGTGACGAAGGTATTGGAGCGGGCAAAGAAGATCACGAATTGCCCCACGGCATAGCAAGCGACATAGAGCGCGAAGAAGGCACCAGCCTGCGCCTTTTTGGGCAAGAGCAGGCGGAGCGGCCAGAGGATAGCCAACGCTACCAGATTGATGATGATCTCATACGCCGCCGCTGGTTGATAGGGCACACCCTGTTCTACAACAAAGGCACCTGGATGGACATACGCCGTTGCCCAGGGCAGCACCTGCGCGTCGGCGACCGAGGCGATGCAGGGTGCCGTCGGGCAGACGGTGGGGGGGATCAGGGGATGGCCAGCGGCATAGCCCACGATATCGCCATTCACCAGATTGCCCAGGCGCCCAAACATCTGCCCCACCGCCGCGAAGAGGCCGCCGATGTCCAGCGCGATCCACGGCGAGAGGCCCCCACGCCACGCGAGATAGGCCGCCGTTGGCGCGCCCAGGAAGATGGCACCAAAAAACGCCATGCCCCCATTCCATACCGCGAAGATGTTGATCGGGTGCTTCAGGTACGTCTCAACGAGATCCGGTTGCTGGATGACGAAATAGAGGCGACCCCCAACCAGACCGGCTATCGCCGTTCCCAGAAAGATGCGCCACACGTGGTCACGCGCGATCCCAAGCAGATCCGCATAGCGGAGGATTACCCGTAACGCTACGGAAATCGCGAGCACATACGCCAGCCCATACCAGCGGATTTGCAAGCTGCCGATTTGCAGCGCAATGGGATTTAGATTGATCACGAGATAGGCAAGCGGCAAACGAGCGATCACGCCTACACCTCCGGGGACACGCTGTGCGAGCCCTGCGGTATCACTGGCCAGGGTCGGCAGCTCACTGCGCCGTATGGGCATCTTTCGGCTTCTGGTGCAATTTAAGCAGGAGATAGCCATCCGGCAGTCCTTCACCCAGGCTCAGCGCCAGACCAATGAGGTAGCCCGCGAAGGGGGCGACGAAAAAGGCCCCGAGCATATGCATGGTATGGTCATGACCGTCCGCAACGGGAACACCCGCATAGGGGATGTAAAAGATGAACAAAGCCGCCACAAGAGCGA
>JBBQSR010000665.1:0-1941 GCA_038234855.1 Ktedonobacterales bacterium
GGCTTTGGCATGGAAAGCAATTGCATCGTCTGCTTCACCGAGTGCGTGCCTGGCGGCGAGAACGCCCCCGATGTGATGGATGTTTTCTTCACCTCCAAGAACGCGCTACGCGGCAAGGTCATCTTGCAGCCATTGATGGAGGCCATCCTCGCGCCCAACGTCTTCGCCGAGCTACGCGCCGCCACGCTGGACGACCTGCGGCTGATCGTCCCGTGCAAGACCGTCACGCACGAGTGGAGCCACCGCCAGGGGGTCATCCCCCTCACCGAGTACCGCGATCTCTTCAACAATTTCATCGGCGCGGGGCTAGAGGAAGCGCGGGTGGAACTGAATGGTGCCCGCATCCTCTATATGCACGCCGAGCAGGGCGGCCCGCACACGGCGATCTATCAGATGGCCGCGCAGTTCATCCTGGCGGATCGCTTGCTGCGCTACCCCTACGCGGCGCATCCGCGCGACAATGCCGATGCCGTCAGCGGCCAATATATCTTGGGCCAGTTCATCGACAAGGGGCTGCTCACCGCCAACGCGGGCGGCGTCTCCATCGCGGGGCGCACGCAGTTGCTGGCCGGGCTAGCGCGCATCATGAGCGAGATCGAGCAGACCCAATATCTGGCGCTGATGTCGAGCAGCCCAGAGGCGCACCGCGTCGTGCGCGAGCATGTGGGCCGCTATTCGCGCGCCGTCGGTGACGACAACGCGATGGATAAATCGCTCTTCTACAAATGGATGGAGCACAAGCTGCGCGGCAGCGTCCCCGTCTCGATGGATTGGAAAGCTGCCTTCGAGGAATACGGCGAATAATCCCTACACTGCTCAAGCGGGGGAGGCCACTGTCGCTACACAGGGCCTCCCCCGCTGCTTGCCCATGAGGATAGCTGCCATGAAGCCCGACCATCCGCCCAATGATGAACCCGATCTGGTCATCAGCGACCTCGCCTCGTCGTCGATCCGTCCGCGTCCCGCGCACGAGTTGCGCCCGTTGCTGAATGGCCTGTCGGCATTGGTCGCGGTGGTGGTGATCATCGCTGGCGTCGCGTGGCTGCACGGGTACCATCCGTCCCCCGCAAGCACCACAGCATCCGCGCCTAATCTGGATGGGTGGCGCGATGTCGGCCTGAATAATGTCGGGAGCATCACCTTTGCCCCCACCGCGCCTGCCACCGCCTATGCCTGCACGCAACCCACCGCCGCCGCCACGGCCACTGGTCCCACGATGCGGCCCATCACCCTGCAAACCTCACATGATGGCGGCAAAAGCTGGCGAGCCAGCACAACACCCCTGAGCGGTTATTCTTGCAATCTCAGTGTCGATCCTACGGATGCGCGCGACGTTGTGGTGATCGCTTCGGGGTGTTTTGGTTTGTGCGATGGCGTGACACAGCACGATGCGATCATCCGCAGCTACGACGCGGGCGCACACTGGCAGCCCATCACGTTTCCCGCGCGAGGGCAGATCGCGCAAGCGCAGTATACTTACGATTCCGTGGTGTGGGCGAAAAGCACCTGCTATGTGCTCGTCTATACCATCAACACAAACGCATCCAATAACGTGTTCCTGGCCGCCGCCCCGCTGCATGGCACGGCCACATGGCTCGATGACCATAGCCTGACCCAGATGATCCCGGCTGGGTACAACATCTTGGATCTGGTGACGGTAGGTGCGACGGTGTTTGCGGAACTGCGCGACTTCAACGATTCCAGTTGCCCGTCCTGTTTGCAATTGCTGCGCAGCGACGATGGGGGGCAGTCGTGGCAGCACGTGCTCGCCGCGACGGCAGATGGTCGCCCCATCACCAGCATCTCTGGCATGCCAGATGGCAACGTGCTTTTTGGCGTGGTCAAAGATGGGCAGGCTCAACGCATCTTGCATTCACAAGATGGGGGTGCTACCTGGCAGGGTACCCCCTCGCTCCCCCCAGAGATGCTGCACGTCGAAGC
>JBBQSR010000666.1:0-1929 GCA_038234855.1 Ktedonobacterales bacterium
TGACGAAATTTATCTTTGTAACGGGGGGCGTCGTCTCCTCGGTAGGCAAGGGCATCGCGGTGGCCTCCATCGGCAGATTGCTCAAGAGCCGGGGCATCACCGTCTCGATCATGAAGCTGGACCCGTACATCAATGTCGACCCCGGCACCATGTCGCCCTATCAGCATGGCGAGGTCTTCGTCACCGAGGACGGCGCGGAAACCGACCTGGACCTCGGCCATTACGAACGCTTCACCGATGAGCCGGTCAATCGCTCGTCTAGCGTCACCACCGGCCAGGTCTACGCCAGCGTCATCGGCAAAGAGCGCCAGGGCGAGTACCTGGGCGGCACCATCCAGGTCATCCCGCATATCACCAAAGAGATTAAAGGTCGCATTCACGAACTGGCCCAGCAGGGCGGCGGCGATGTCGTCATCTGCGAGGTCGGCGGCACCGTCGGCGACATCGAGAGCGAACCCTTCCTCGAAGCCATCCGCCAGATGCAAAAAGAGGTCGGGCGCGAAGATGTGCTCTACATCCATGTCACCTGGTTGCCCTACATCGGCGCGACGCACGAACTGAAGACCAAGCCCACCCAGCACAGCATGATGGAGCTGCGCCGCGTCGGCATTCACCCCGACATCATCCTCTGTCGCGCCGACTACCCCGTCAGCCGTGAACTGTGCGAGAAGATCGCCCTCTTCGCCAACATCGATGACCGCGCGGTGATGTCGCTGCCCACCGCCAACTCGATCTATGAGGTGCCGCTCTTCCTTGAGGAAGCGGGTCTGGGCAACTACCTCGTGGAGACGCTGCGTCTGAAGCCCGCCTCCGCGCCGGACCTGGACGGCTGGCGCGACCTCGTGGGGCGCATCAATGCCCCCAAGGCGAGCGTGCGCGTCGCCCTGGTCGGCAAATACGTCGCCCTGCACGACGCCTACCTTTCCGTCGTGGAGTCGCTGCACCACGCGGGCTGGCACCATGGCGTCGATGTCGACATCGACTGGATCAACGCCGAAGATCTGGAAACGCATCCGCACGAGACGCTGGCTCGGCTCGAAGCGGCGGATGGCGTGCTGGTGCCCGGCGGCTTTGGCCCGCGCGGCATCGAGGGCAAGATCGCGGCGGCGCAGTATGCCCGCGAACACCGCGTCCCCTACTTTGGCCTGTGCCTGGGGATGCAGGTGGCCGTCATCGAGTTCGCGCGGAACGCGCTGGGGCTGAGCAAGGCCGACTCGACCGAATTCAACCAGACCGAGACGCCCGTCATCGATCTGATGCCCGATCAGCGCCAGATCTCGGGTAAGGGCGGCACCATGCGCCTGGGCAACTGGGTCTGCTGCCTCCAACCCAACACGCGCGCGGGCGCGGCGTATGGCAAAGAGATGGTGCTCGAACGCCACCGCCACCGCTACGAATTCAACAACGCCTATCGCCGCGCCTTCGAGGAGGGCGGCATGACGATGAGCGGGCGCTCCGCGAATAACCTGTTGGTCGAGATCGTCGAGATCCCCGATCATCCCTGGTTCGTGGGAACGCAGTTCCATCCCGAGTTCAAGAGCCGCCCGCTCGCGCCCCATCCGCTTTTCCGTGACTTCGTCGGCGCGGTCATCGCGCATGCGGGCGTGCCGACCGCGCCCACCACCGACCACGCCTGGGACGGTGTGCGCCAAAAGAGCGATGATGGCGTGGTGTGCCGCCCCGGCGCGTAAGCCGGTAGGCCACTCGATGCACCGGGCACGAAGCGCGTGCAGGGGAAGCGGGGACGAGCCATTGCCCCCCACTGCCCTTGGTACGCGCTTCGTGCCCCTTCGTGTCTCGTCCCCGTGTACCTCCTTGCACGCATCGCCTCTTCAGAGATCGCCCCATCCGACCGAATATGGTAACGAGACGGCAACCATTTCGGCGCGATGAGGTGCGGCAATGCGAACGGGTGACTCCATCCCCCAC
>JBBQSR010000667.1:0-1928 GCA_038234855.1 Ktedonobacterales bacterium
GTGAATTCGTAGCGCACCGCGCCCCCGAAAGCGTGAAGTGTCATAGGTGCCCAAGCTCCTTTTATCTATTGCTCATCAGCGCGTCCGGCAAAGCGTTCGCGCCGTTCCGTCACGAGGACCGCCAGGGCCAGCAGCGCCAGCGCCGCCAGCAAGATCGGCGGGTTCGTTCCCCAGAAAGGATCGTTCGCCACCCAAAGCGCCGCGCCGTCGGCGGGTTGCAGCGCGCGGCCCAGCCACAGCGCCAGCGCCCCGCCCGCCGCGACAAAGGGGCCAGCGAGGATCGCCAGCAATGCGCTCAGCGCCGCCAGCAGCGCCATCGGTCCGACCCACAGCGCCGCGATATCCCAAAACCCCTGATGGTTGCTCGCGCCGAGCACGGCACTGCCCACCACTGAGAACGCCAGGTCAAACCCGTACAGCACGCCCCAACGGCTGAGCAATATCAAGCTGGGCGCGGTGGGGGTGGCGCGCGTGATCTCGTTCAGCGGATCGGCCTCGGGGTCCGTGACGAAGCCGATGCCCGTTGCCGCGATGAGCGACAGCGCGAAGGACAGCAGCGCCCCGGCGTCATGGCGTGGTTGTTGCGCCGCCACATAGGTCGCCAGGATGATGGCCGCCGCCGAGGCCACCCACACCAACGGACGCAGCAGCCGCACCTGCCGCGCTACCACCTGCGCCGCTTGCCAGCCACGCCAGCCGCCCATGCTGCTGGGTGTGGGCGTAGTCTGTGCCGCGTCGATGGTGGCCCATGCCCCTGCAAGGATGTCGCGCGTGGGCCGCACCGCCGCGAAGTTGGTCCCCTCGGCGGTGGCGACCGCCTGCCACGCCGCCAGGGCGCGGCGACAGTCGGGGCAGCCTTCCAGATGGCTGCGCACCTGCCAGGCATCGGGCGCGCTGAGCGATCCGTTGAGGTACGCGGGCAAGAGATCGATGATGGTGGAATGGGGCATGTCAGCGCATCTCCTCAGGGGATTCCAGTAGCGCCCGCAGGGCACGCTTGGCATGGTTCAGGCGGCTCCGCACCGTCCCGATGGGAATACCTAAGATGCTCGCGGTCTCCTGGTACGACAGTTCTTGACCAAAGATGAGCGCCAGCACCTCGTGCTGCGCGGGGGGCAGACGGCGCAGCGCGGCGGCAAGGTCGGCACGGTCGGCTCCCGCCAGCGCGGCGTCCTCTGGGGTGGGATCGTGCGCGGGCAAGGTCGCCAGCGCGGCGGCATCGGCCAGCGGCAGACCACGCCGCCGCAACGTGTTGTGCGCTTGGCGCCGCGCCACGCCGATCAGCCACGTCCGCACCGTGGATTTGCCGCCAAAGCGTCCCGCGCTCCCCCACACCGCCACCAGCGTATCTTGCAGGATCTCCTCGGCCAGCGCCTGATCGGGCGTCAGACTCAACAGATAGTGCAAGAGGGCGTCACCATAGCGCACATAAAGATCTGCGAGCGCCTGGCGGTCACCCGCGCCGATGCGCGCGAGCAGTGCTGGGTCGTCGGCTGGGGGCGATTCAGCCATCTGCCCCGTCCCTTCTCGAAGGGCGAAGTCCATGCGCACCTCCCCACGTTCCTGTCCTATCAGTAGCACGAAAGGGGCGGAAAGTTCACGCAGCGCAGCATTGCAGAGATACGTGCGGGCAAAGGCACCATCCCAATGGAAGAGAGCGGCATATTCGCGGAGGCATCCGTGTTCGTAAAGTAACACGAACGGTAGTGACTTCTTCACTCAGCAACGATCGCGAGGAACACCCCATGGTCGGGGGCAACCGCAATAAGCGAGTTTTGGTTCTCCCGCAGAAGGATATTGGTGGCGAATTCGATAGGGAGGTGAAATCGGGTAAGATATGGGGAATACGAGCATATTAGGAGGCAAATAATGTCCCTCAAACCTGATCCCATTCCCCCGATTCCCGCGGAAACCGCTCGAATTGCCCA
>JBBQSR010000668.1:0-1921 GCA_038234855.1 Ktedonobacterales bacterium
TATCTGCAAGGGATGATCGCCTATGTCAACGCCGCCAGCCCCCGCCACGCCGAGGACCTGCGCGCGAAGCTGGCAAAGGTGCGGGGGGACCAGTGACCAGGTGATGCCCCGATGAGTTACGACCTGCGGCTCAGCGCCGACCCCCATTTCAGCCAGGCGACAGACTTGGCGGCATTGCGGGCGTACATCCTGTCGCTGCCCCACATCACGGGTGGCGGCAGGCACTGTGTCTTTCAGGTTGCCGAGCAGCATGTCTATATGGAGATCGATCTCGAAGAGGTCGATGCCGCCGGGAATGCAATCAGCCCGCTGGGTGCGACGCGTGTCAACTGCATCGCCTGCCACATCCCGTATGCTTTTTTCCCGGCGACGGTTGATGCCGCTTACAACCATCTCGTGCTCAACGCAGACTACCTGGGTTGGCCAGTGTACGATCTACAAACGGGCGAAACCTGGGAGTGAACCCTGGGGATGCTGCTTGGTACCATTGCTCCACAGCAATATGCTAGCTATTACAGGAAGCATGCAGGAATCAATGGCTGAGCATGGTTGCGGCTCGCCTTGCAAATAGCCCGGATGGGCTAGGACCCGATGACCAACTGGCGAGGGGGCGTCCAAGCGGATTATAATGCCAGAACACAAGGTAACTCAAGCGACGTGCATTAAAACATCTGTTTCACACAGATGTTCAATAGTGAGCGGCGTGGGAAGCGAATGATGACGACGGTTGGCGACCTGGGCGAGTTTGCGCTGATCGCGCGGCTGACGGCGGCACTGCCCCCGGATGGGGGCGTGGTGCTGGGCGTCGGCGACGATGCGGCCTTGCTCGACGTGGGTGGCGGGGCTAGCCTGCTGGTGGCGACGTGCGATGCCCAGGTCGAGGGGACGCACTTTCGCCTGGGTCGCGCCACCCCCGAAGAGATCGGGCGGCGCGTGCTGGCGGTGAACCTCAGCGACATCGCTGCCATGGGGGCCGTCCCCCGTTTCGCGCTGATCTCGTTGCTGGTGCCGCCCGACCTGGATGTAACGGTGTTGGAAGGCATCTACGCGGGGCTGCGGGCCGAGGCCGCGCGCTTCGGGGTCGCCATCGTCGGCGGCAACGTGGCGCGCGGCGAGGGGCTGGTGCTTGACATCACCCTGCTGGGGCTGGTGGTGCGCGGTGGGGCGCTGCGACGTGACGGAGCGCACGCGGGCGATGCCCTGCTGGTGACCGGCACGTTGGGCGCGGCGGCGGTGGGGCTGCGCCTCTTGGATGCCCCCGCCCTAGGGGCGGGGCTGACGGTGGGGGAGCGTGCCGCCCTGCTGACGGCGCAACGGACGCCCACGCCGCGCGTCGCCGCTGGGCAGTGGCTGGCAAGCCATGGCGCGACGGCGGCGCTCGACATCAGCGATGGGCTGGCGGCGGATCTGGCCCACCTTTGCGCGGCCAGCAGCGTGGGCGCGGTGGTGACGGCGGAGTCGCTGCCCATCGCGGCGGCGACGCGGGCGGTGGCGACGGAGCTTGGCATGGCGTCAGCGGAACTGGCGCTGTTTGGCGGGGAAGATTACGAACTGCTCTTCACGGCCCCGGCGGAGATCGCCGAGGGATTGGCAGGGAACATGCTGGACGCAACTGGCCTCTCAGCCACAGTGATCGGGCACATTCGGGCCGAGGGCGGCCAAACACTGGTGCGCATGGGGCGGTCCGAGCCGCTTGCGGCCAAAGGGTGGGATCACCTGCGGGCGACCCACACCAATTGAATAGAAAGCTGCACTCTTCAAGATGAATATCGCTGAAGTCGACCGATTGGATCTCGAAATCGCTAATCTCGCGGAGCAGATCACCGATCTGGGGACGTATGTCGAGGAAATGTACAAGAATGCGATATCCCTGCTGTTTTCGCGCGATTGGAGCAGCTTGTATACCATCTTTCCGTCCGCG
>JBBQSR010000669.1:0-1920 GCA_038234855.1 Ktedonobacterales bacterium
GATGTTCGCAGATTATCAGCTTTTACAGCAATAGCAGCATTCTGGCACCCCGCGTGCGTTCAAAAAAGGGAATCAACGATACCATCCAAGGAGGCGGCAACGATGAACGGGTTCTTCCATACGATCGGGAATTTGTTGGGGCGCATGGTACGTGCCCTATTCATGTGGGCGATCATTGTCGGTGGCCTCGCCACGGCGGGCTTCAGCGTGGCGGCGCGACACCTGCCCACCGCGAGTGAATGGGTGCTCTTGGGCATGCTGACCCTGGCGGCGGGGGCCGTCGGCGTGCTCGGCACCCTGGTGTGGGAGTTGTCGCACATCGGCCAGATCTCGCGTGCCGTGCGCCAACACCAAGCCGCGCAGCCCACGTACCATCAGCCATAGGGATACGCGCGACGAGAGCAGCCAGGGGATGAATCCTATATAAAGATTCATCCCCTGGCTGTCTTTTTCGCGTCGTCGTGTTAGCGACTTTTCCGCGCGGCGCTGACGGGGGCCTTGGCCTTCGTGGTGGCGCTGGCGGGGCGTGCGGTGCCCGTCGCGCCGACCAGCGGGCGGCTGGTGCCCGCGCTGAGTGGACGGCTCGGCGTGGCGGATTTCGCGATGGGGGCTTTCACAGCGGCGTTCGTGGGCTTGGCCACGATGGCGCTGAGTGGCTTGGCGGTTGCCTTGCCCGCGCCCTTACGGAGCGGCAGGGTGGGGATGGTCGTGTCCTGCATATAGGCCACGATCAGCGTCGCCACCACCAGGGTATGAATGACGGTACACCACGCGCAGATATGGTGCAGCTTCACGATCTCGGCATAGATCAGGTAAAAGATCGAGAGGAAGCCGACGATGCCCCAGCCCTTGAGTGCGGTGGACCACCACGCGGGGGGGCGTGTGCCGCGCATCGCCGCCAGCAGCACCATCCCCGCGATGCCGCCCGCGACCGCGAACCAGAGCATGCCAGGGAAGGTGATGGGCAGCGAGGTCCCCGGCACCAGGCCATATGGGCTTTTGAGCACGGAGGCGCAGTCAACGGTGCCCGTGGCCGAGCAGATCAGCGGCACCTTGGCATAGTGCACCGTCGTCAGATAGATCGAGATGCCGATGCCGATGACCGCCATCACCACCACGCTGGCCAGACCAGGCATGCGGCGCAGCACCAGCCGTGCCGCGTCAGCAGTGATAGGCCGTGACGTGGCCTGTGCGGAGGGTACGTTCGCCATGACGGATCACCCCTTGATGGTTTTTTCGATATCCTGGATGGTCTGCGTCTGACAGACGCTCCCCGGCTGATCTTTCGTCAGGGTACAAATCGCGGCAGTCAGATAATTGGCATTGCCGATGATGTTCGTGGTGCTGGTGGCGCTCGTGTCGCTCAAGGCGTTCGCGATCTGGCTCCAGGTCAGGCCGGTAATGATATCGGGCGAATACCCGCTGCTGATGGTGAGGAACTGATTGCCGTAGCTGATGAAGGGAATGCCCCCGCTTGATTGCGCATATGGCGGCGCGTCGTAGAGCGTGAAGACTTGTTTCTGCTCGGGAGTCAGCGTTTTCAGCGTCTCTGAACTCTGACCAGAAATCTCTTCCGCTTGCAGATCGACATATTTGCTGGTGTAGGTGCTGCTCGAAAAGTCGAGGGTGCTGATGCTCGACTCACTAGAGGTGATGAGGTTAATCCCACTAAAGGTGCCGAAGCGACTGAAGGCCGCTGCGATGCTCCATCGTTCCGCCGCGCAATAGGGGCAGAACTGGCCGCCGACGTAGAGGACCACCGGCAGCCCTTTGCTGTTGACATACACCGGAACGGTCGGGTTCGTGACCTTTTGGAAGGGGTTCTTGACGCCGCCGGTCTTGACCTTGTCAAAGATGGTTGGGCTGACGCTGGTGATGGCAGTGACGACCTGCTTCTTCGTGGCATCGCTAGCGGGACCT
>JBBQSR010000670.1:0-1915 GCA_038234855.1 Ktedonobacterales bacterium
ACCGCGACCGAATGGAGCGGCTATATGGATGGCGCGCTGCAATCCGGCGAGCGCGCCGCGCACGAGGCCCTGGCCGCGCTGGGCCTGCAAGTCCCCTAGCGAAAGCGAGGAATACCACATGGAAACCCCACAGCAAACGAGCGAATCATTTGCCCTCCCCATCACGAACCACTCGGCCAATGAGGTTGTTTTTTTCCTGGAACCATGGGGGGAATACTATCCAATGCCCCCCCATGCGACCTTTACCGTTCGGGCACCCGCGTCCATCGGCAACGCCCTTTCCCTGGAGTTTGCGTCGGGTTCCATCACCGTCTGGAGCAGCGTGTCGGTGCAGTTGTTCGCTGGCGACAGCGAGCTAGGGGCGGGGTTCGGTCCGCGCCTGACGCCGCCCGCCGAGGGCATGGACTTCATCAAATATCTCTTCAGCCAGCGCGACGAGTAATCAGGAACGGCACGATGTGCTATGCTTCTCATAATCAGTCCGAAAGTGAGGTGATACCAATGGCCGTTCCCTCTCAGCAACCTTACCTTTACACGGCAGAAGAATTTGCAGCGATGCAGCGCGATGGGTGGCGCGCAGAATTGATCAAGGGGGAAGTGGTTGCGATGCCCGCAGCTTTTACCGACCATGGGCGCACAGCTATGCGTCTCAGCGCGCTTGCTGCTGTATATGTGCTTGATCACCAACTGGGCGAAACCTATACTGCTGAAACGGGATTCCTCATCTCGCGCAACCCCGATACCGTACGGGCACCCGATTTCTCTTTCATTCAAGCGAGTCGTGTTACGATTTCAGTGCTTGGTCCATCATGGGGCGGAGTCATACCCGATCTGGTCGCGGAAGTCATCTCATCGAGCGACCGCGCCAATGAAATCGATCAGAAGGTCCAGATGTGGTTGAAGGCTGGCGTCCGTGTTGTGTGGGTGGCATGGCCGCAAACGCACATCATTCAAGTGTATAACCCCCAAGCACCAGTTCAGCTTCTGCGCGATGGCGATGTGCTGAGTGGCGGCACGGTGATCCCCGGATTTTCGGTAGCACTCTCACGCATTTTTGGCTAAAGGAGGCAAAGGTCGATGGCGACGAAAGAAGAACTGCGCGCGGCCCTGGATGACTATGTGACGCAGGCCAGCAAGAGCCAGCGCGTCCAGCAATCGCTCAAGGGGTGGAACTGCGTCATCTATGTCGAGGCAACGGACATCGGGGCGGGCTACACCATGACGGTGCAGGGCGGCCCAGCAGCCGTCGCGGATGGCTCGACCGCGCCGCCCGACCTCATCGTGCGCGGCACCAGCGAGGATCTGGCAAACATCTTTTGGTGCGACGAAAACCCCGCATCGAATTACATGCAAGGGGCCATCAAAATCCAGGGATCATCCGAGAACACGATGAAGCTCGACGCGATGTCGCTCATGATCTATCTGGAAGTGTCGCAGGCGAAAGGCTAGCGAGGCCCCACCCCATCTGCGGAGGAGAAGGGTGACAAGACCGCGATCATGTCAGCGTGGGGCCACAGGACGGCGGGCGGTTGAAACCGCAGCGAGGGCTGGGAACGCCCCCCCAACGCCCGCCGTCTACCCTTCTTCCAGTTCGCGTCCGCGTTCCTCGAAGAGGGGGTTGCGCCCCTTGAAGACGCGGAAGAGGAACCAGAGCGAGGGTACCAGCAGCGTCATGCCAACCAGCGCCGACCAGAAGAATTCGGTCAGCGTCAGCGGTGGGCTAGATGCGTTGGTGAGGGTGAGGTCGGGCGGCACCACGTCGGGGACCTGGGCCAGCCCCCACGCGCCCAGGATGCCCGCGATCATGCCCACCACCAGCGCGCGGGCCAGGATGAAGCGGCGGGTCTAGAGCGCCCAGGCGCAGCCCGCCCCGGCGAGCATCGTCAAGATGACCACCGGTAGCGCCTGGTGAAAC
>JBBQSR010000671.1:0-1910 GCA_038234855.1 Ktedonobacterales bacterium
ACCCAGAGCACGGGCGAGGGTGAGGCGCGCCGCGTGGTCGTCTCGCCCAAGCGCTCCACCCGCTGATGCCGCCGCAGATCGTCCTGGTTGGCCACGTCGCGCGCGACCTGCAAGGGGATGGCTCATTTCGCCTGGGGGGCACCGTCACCTATGCCGCGCTGCTGGCCCAGCGCCACGGCCTCAGCCTAGGCATCCTCACCAGCGCTCCGTCAGAGGTCATCGCGGAGCTACAAACGCTGCTGCCCGCCGCCGACATCCGTGCCGTTCTCACGCCCGTCGCCACGGTCTTCGAGAATCGTTACGTCCCCGGCGGGCGCGTGCAATATCTGCGTGCCCGCGCCACCACCCTCACCGCCGCGCACCTCCCACACGAATGGCACGACGCCCCCATCACCCTGCTCGGCCCCATCGCGGATGAAGTCGCGCCTGATCTCGCCGCCGTGCTGCGCGGCCCCCTGCGCGCGGCGACACCACAAGGTTGGCTGCGCGCGTGGGATGCGACCGGGCGCGTCACGCCGACCCCCTGGGCCAGCGCCCCTGCCATCATTCCCACGCTCACCGACCTCATCCTCAGCGAGGAAGATCTCGCCATCGCGGCGGGCGCGACGGATGGCACGGCGCAGGTCGCCCAATGGGCCGCGCAGATCCCCCGCGTCGTGCTGACGGATGGCCCGCGCGGTGCAGCGCTGTGGCACGTGGGCGTCCGTCGCCACATCCCCGCCTTCCCCGTGGCGGAGGTGGACCCCACCGGCGCGGGCGACACCTTCGCCTGTGCCTACCTCATCGCGTTGCAACAAACCGGCGATGTGCTGGCCGCTGTGCGCAGTGCCCACGCCGCCGCCTCCTTCGTGGTGCAATCCCTCGGCACGACGGGCATCCCCACGCCGGAGCAGATCGCGGCACGGCTGGCTGAGCAATGACGTTGAGCACCTGAAACGGTTTTTTTATGATAGGGAGCAGGCAGCGATGATCATGCAAGATATCCCCTTTGGGGTGACGAATTGGGATGCTATCCCCAGCACCGAACATCCTGGCGTCAGTGGCACAGCTACGTGGCGCACCCAGCAATTCGGCGCGCTGCGGGTGCGGATGGTCGTCTATTCGCCCGGCTATGTCGCCGATCACTGGTGTGACAAGGGGCACATCTTGCTGTGCCTGGCTGGCCAGCTTGATACCGAACTCACCGATGGGCGCGCATTCACCCTGACGCCGGGAATGAGCTATCAAGTTGCCGACGACACCGCCCCCCATCGCTCATCCACGGAACAGGGTGCAACGCTGTTTCTCGTAGATTGATAGCAGGCTTCACGTGGCGTCGTGGTCGCGGTGGGCACGCCGCAGGGCATCCCACGAGGCATCTGTCGTCCAGCCGCCGTCGATGACCAGCGCGTGGCCATTGACGAAGCCGCTGCGGGTCGGGTCGGCCAGATAGACGATCCCCTGAGCGATGTCGGTGGGCGTGGCGAAGCGGCCCATCGGCACGCGCGTGGTGATGTCGGCATCGGTGTAGGCCCCACTCCCCTGGTCGGCGCTATCCATCTCGGTCTTCACCCAGCCCGGACAGATGGCGTTGCAGCGAATCCCCAGCCCGCCCCACTCCGCCGCAAGGGTGCGCGTCATGCCGATCAGCCCATGCTTGCTCGCATTGTACGCCACCCGATCCGCGACGCCGAACAATCCCGCAATCGACGCGACGTTGATGATCGATCCCAGCCCCTGAGCGCGCAGCACCGGAAAGCATGCCTGGCTCAGCAAGAATGGCGCGACCAGATTGATCGCCACCACGCGCTCAAAGGTCGCCCGTCCCACCACCTCGGCCCGCTGGATGCTGCTGATGCCCGCGTTGTTCACCACCACGTCGATGCGCCCATAGCTTGTCTGTGCCGCCGCCACAATTGCCGCGATGGTCG
>JBBQSR010000672.1:0-1906 GCA_038234855.1 Ktedonobacterales bacterium
ACGCCCGTCACATACGCCGCGTTGCAGTACTGCGAGCGCCAGCGACGGCGGTGCAGCAGCATCGAGGTCGCGTAATCTTCCGTCACGCTGTCGGTGCGCAGGCCGCCGATGTCGCGCAGCGCGGCGATGCGAAAGACGACATTCGTGCCGCAAAAGAACATGGCATCGCTCTGTTGCTTGCCCTCTGAGATGAAGTTGGCGAAGACGGTCTGCTGCGTCGCCGCCGAGGCCGCCACGGGCGAGGCCGCCGCGTTGCCATAATATTGCGGCGCTTGCACGAAGGCCAGGCGCGGATCGCCTTGCAGATAGGGCACCATCTCGCGCAGGAAGGTCGGCGTCGGCACCGAATCGGCATCGAGGATGCACAGCAACTCCGCCGCTGGCAGGTCGCGCCCCAGCCGATCGATGAAGGCGTTGATGCCCCCCGCCTTGAACCCGACATTCGGCGTGCGATGGATGAAGTGGACGCCGTGCCGCTCTGCGATGGCCGCGACCGCCCGCGCCTGTTCCGCCGACTGGTGATCGCAGTTGATGTAGATGGCTTTGTTGGCGTAGTCCAGCAGGGTCACGGCGGTGACGGTTTCTTCGATGATCTCGGCGGGTTCATTATAGGTGGCGATGTAGATCGCCACGGACGGCGCGTTCAGCCGCGCCAGCCGCGTCTGCCGCGCGACATTCGGTGCCCGCGAGGCGTGGATGATATTGAGGAAGTAGCCCGCCCCATGCAGCGTGACATAGATCTCTGAGAGCATCAGCACCACGCTACTCGCGCGGTCTAGCACCGTGTAGCCCGGCGCGAAGACCGCCAGGTTGCGCATGATGAAGTAAAACAGCAGCGCGCTGATGCCCAGCATGGCGAAGGCTGCCAGCGCCAGCGACGACCGCCGCTGGTGGGCCTCGGCCCCCTGCGTCTGTCGCAACCAATCCTGGTGCGACTGCGTGGTGGCGACGCTCACCCGCCCCATGGACTCGTCGCTGAAACTGGCCTTTGGCATGGCGTGCTTTCCTTTCTTGGGTTCAGGCGACGCGGCGGGTGAGGTCCATCAGGGGGCGCTCGGTGGCGCTGGCGTTGGCCTGCACCATGGCCGAGGGGCCGATCTGCACGACCGGGGCCGGCTGGCCCGCCACCCGTCGCGCCCGCGCGCGGAAAAGGCCCAGCCGCAGCCCACGCAGCAGCGCGACGGTGGGGGCGTACTGCGAGGTTCCTTGCGTGCTATAGCGCGAATTGATGCCGACCAGGGCCATCCCCGCTGGGACCGCGTGTTCATCGGTCAGCGCGACGGCACGGATGGGCAGTTGTTGCGCCATGCGCTCCATCACGAACTGGCCACGTTCGATCTCGGTGTCGGTCATGAGGATGACGATGTGGCCGCCCCGCCCACGGATGACGATGTCGCTGAGGCGCAGCTTGGCGCGCACATCGCGCATGCGCAGCCGCCAGGTGCCCAACACGCCGACCACCGTCAGATGCAGCCCATGGCGCAGCGAGCGCGACAGTTCGCGTTCCAGCGCGCGGACCAAGGCTTGCTCTTGGTCGACCTCGCCAAACCAGCCGCCCAGCGGACTGAGCCAGCGGATCAGCAGCCAGAGCGCCTCGATGCCCGTCGCCAGCAAGACGAGGCCCGCGACGACCATCCCCTGAACCGGCTGGTGCTGCCAGCGCGCCAGGCCCAGGTAGCTGCCCACCGTCACGAGGGCCAGCACGGGACCGTGGAAGAGGGTGCGCAAAACATTCGTCATGCCGCGTGCTCCAAGAGGCGAATGGCGGGGCGGGGGCGCGGCGCGAAATCGGCTAGGCCCAGCGTCACCTGCGCGGCGGCCAGGCCCCAGGGCGCGTGGCGGCGCTTCGCCCCATGGACGGTCAGTTCCGCGCCCGCGTGCATTTCGACGTGCAGCGCGCCGTGGC
>JBBQSR010000673.1:0-1902 GCA_038234855.1 Ktedonobacterales bacterium
CACAGCGCCGCGTGTGGCAGCCAATCGTCATAGGTTAGCTTCGCTTTGGCCGCCGCCAGGCACAACCAATAGAGCACCTGGCTGGCTTCGAGCCGCACATCCGCCGCGCCGCCTGCGTGCACATGCGTGCCGTCGAGCACCCCGCGCAGTTCCGCCAATTCCTCATCCGCGCGCCCCAGCAGCCAGGCCTGAGTCGTCGCTGGCTCGCGCAGCAGCCGCGCCGTGGCCGACACCGCCAAGAAGTCTTCGTCGCGTAGCCGCAGATACCCCGCGTACAGCGCCCGCAGGTCGCGCGCCAGCTCGGCTTCCCCATAGACCAATGCGGGATCGAAGAGGCGCGGGGCGATCTCGTGCAACTGCCCATCCGCCGTGAGGGCGCGGTAATAGCAGCTATGATAGCCATCGTGGCACGCGCCCGCGCCGTCGAGCCGCACGGTCAGCAGCAAGCTATTCGCCTCGCAGTTCAGCGCGATCTGCTGGACGACCAGGCGATTGCCAGAATCCTCGCCCTTGCGCCATAGTTGCCCACGCGAGCGGCTCCAGAAATGCGCCTCACCCGTCGCCTCCGTCGCCGCCAGCGCCGCCGCGTTCATGAAGGCCAGCAACAGCACGTCACGCGACGCCGCCTCTTGCACGACCACCGGCACCAGCCCCACCGCATCGAAGCGAATCACCGAGGGATCGATCATCGCCGCACCTCCACGCCCGCCTGGGCCAGCGCATCCTTCACCTGCCCCACCGTGTAGACGCCATCGTGAAAGATCGACGCCGCCAGCGCCGCATCCGCGCCGCCGCTCGCCAGCACCTCGGCCAGATGGGTGGCGGTGCCCGCCCCACCCGACGCGATGATGGGCACCGTCACCGCCTCGGCCACCGCGCGCGTCAGCGGCAGATCGTAGCCATCGCCCGTGCCGTCGCGGTCCATGCTGGTCAGCAAGATCTCGCCCGCGCCCGCAGCCACGCCGTCGCGCGCCCAGGCCAGCGCGTCGCGACCCGTGGCGACGCGGCCACCATGCGTCACGACCTCCCACCCGCTCAGGGTCCGCTCCGTGCGCTTGGCATCGATCGCCAAGACGACGCATTGGCTGCCAAAGATCGCCGCCCCTTGGGATATCAGGGTCGGGTCAGCCACGGCGGCGCTATTTAGGCTGACCTTGTCGGCCCCGGCCAGCAGCGCGGCCCGCATATCCGCCACGGTACGCATGCCCCCACCGAGCGTCACGGGGATGAAGACGCGGCTCGCCGCCGCCCGCAGCACATCCAGCGCCGCCGCGCGCCCCTCCGCTGTCGCGCTGATGTCGAGCAGCACGATCTCATCGGCCCCCTGCCCATAATAGCGCTCCGCCAATTCCACCGGATCGCCCGCGTCGCGCAGATGCACGAAATTGACGCCCTTGACCGTGCGGCCATCCGCGATATCCAGGCAAGGGACGATACGCTTCATCAACATAGGGTGGCCTCCTCTGCCGCCGCCGCCAGCGCGTCGGGCAGCGTAATACGCCCGTCATACAGCGACCGCCCGATGACCGCACCATCCGCGCCCGCGCGCACCAGCGCCCGCACATCATCGACCGAGGTGACGCCCCCCGCGATGGTGATGGCGAGCGGCACATCGCCCGCGTCGGCGCGTGTCTGGGCAACCAACGCACCATTCGCGCCCGCCAGCATGCCGTCGCGCCGGATGTCCGTCACCAGCAGCGACCGCACCCCGGCCTCCGCCGCGCGACGCGCCCACTGCGCGGGCGTCTGCGGCGCGTCGGTCAGCCAGCCAGCCAGCGCCACCGCGTCGCCACGGCGGTCCAGCGCCACCTCGATGCGCTCACCATACTGCGCCACCAATTCCGCCAGCAGGTCGCCATCCAGCGCCGCCGTGCCCAGCGCCACGCGCGTCGCCCCAGCGTC
>JBBQSR010000674.1:0-1900 GCA_038234855.1 Ktedonobacterales bacterium
GTCACCAGCGTCAGCGCCTCGCCCGAGCGCCCCGCGCGGCCCGTGCGCCCGATGCGGTGGACATACGCCTCGGCATCCATCAGCAGGTCGTAGTTGATGATGTGGCTGACCTCGGGGATGTCGAGGCCGCGCGCCGCCACATCCGTCGCCACGAGGATCTGGGTACGTCCGGCGCGGAAGCGGTCCAGCACGCGTTCGCGCTGCGACTGGCTGATGTCGCCATGGATCGCCTGGGCCAGATAGCCCATGCCGATCAGCTTCTCCGAAACTTCATCCGCCGCCACGCGGGTGCGCACGAAGATGATCGCGGATGATGGCTCTTCGAGATCCAAAATGGCAGAGAGGGCGTCGATCTTGCCGGACCCCGCGACCTCGAAATAGACTTGGCGCACCTTGGGGGCGATGGCATCGCGCGTGGCGATGCTGACGCGCTCGGGGTCGCTCAGATATTGGTCCGCCAGCTTCGAGATGCGCGGCGGGATGGTGGCGGAAAAGAGCGCCCCTTGGCGCGTCGCGGGCAACGCCGCCAGCAGCGATTCGATGTCCTCGATGAAGCCCATGTCGAGCATCTCATCAGCTTCATCCAGCACGACAGTCTTGATGGCGTCGAGCTTGAGGGTGCCACGGTTCAGGTGGTCCAGCAAGCGACCGGGGGTGCCGACCACCACCTGCACGCCACGCCCCAGCGCCCGCAATTGGCGCTCATAGGGCTGGCCGCCGTAGATGGGCACGGTGACGGCTTGGCGATACTTGCCCATCCCTGAGATCGCTTCTGCGACCTGGATGGCGAGTTCGCGCGTGGGGGCAATGATGAGCGCCTGGGGAGCCAGCAGAGATTGATCGAGCTTCTCGATGATGGGCAGACCAAACGCTGCCGTCTTGCCGGTGCCGGTGGGGGCCTGGGCCACCACGTTGCGCCCAGCCAACAGCAGGGGAATGGTCTGCGCCTGAATGGGTGTGGGGACGGTATAGCCAAGCTCGGTGATGGCGCGGAGCGTATCCACGCCCAACCCGAGGTCAGCGAAGGTAGGGCCGGTGTCTTCCGGCATTGTATCGTTTATGGTCAGTTCGTCGGCGCTGGGGCCGGTCGTCGTCATGAGAGATATCCTTTGATGATTTGCAATGTCTCGACGGGGCCACAATGCGCAGCGAGATCAGTCCCTCCATTGTACGATCTTTCCGGCACCACTGCCAAATTCGCACAGGGGTGAACCTTTCCAGCAGAATACGTGTCTCACTGGTCAGTTGAGTTGTGCGAAGGGGGAGCGACTATGCATCTGAGCCACCGCTGGACCATACCACGATGCTGAGCGATGACGCCGCCGACCGTGCGCTGGTCGCCCGCGTTGCCACAGGCGACCAAGACGCCCTGCGGCGGCTCTATGAGGCGTATTACCCCCGCCTGTGGCGCTACTTGTGGTACGCGCTGGCAGGCGACGCGACATTGACCGAAGAGGTCATCCAAGATTGTTGCTTGGCAGTGTGGCACAACGCTCACAAATATCGCGGCACCGCCAAAGTGGCGACGTGGATCTTTCAGATCGCGCACAATCGCGCGGCCAATGCCCGCCGCGCCCAACCCAACATGACGATCCCCCTTTCCCCGGAAACGGACTTCCCCGGCACGGATTCGCTGGAGGATCTAGTCATCAATCGGGTGCTGCTGAGCGAAGCACTGGGCCACCTCGCACCCATCCATCAGGCTGTGCTGGACCTCTTCTTTTACCAGGGATTCAGCCTCGCTGAGATCGCCGACATCCTGCATGTGCCCATCGGCACAGTCAAGAGTCGGCTGCACCATGCGCGCCGCGCCTTGCTGCACCATCTCGCCCCCGCGACACCCCAGCAGGATCGGTCATGAACTGTCAGCAGTGTCGCGCCGCGATGTTGGCCTATCTGG
>JBBQSR010000675.1:0-1897 GCA_038234855.1 Ktedonobacterales bacterium
GAAAAGACGCACACCCCCGCGACCTTCTTTGTGGAGGGGCAATTCGCCGCCCTGTGGCCCGACCTGGTGCGGCGCGAGTGGAACGACGGCTTCGCCATCGGCGCGCATAGCTGGAACCACCGCACCCTCACCGCGCTGGCCCCCAATGAACTGCAACAGCAATTCGGCGACACGGTGGAGGCCATCCACAAAGCGCTGGGGAGTGATATGTGCCTGTGGCTGTCGCGCCCGCCCTACGGCTCGGCCAAAACCCGCGAGATCGCTACTGCCGCCAGTTATGGCCTGGCGACGATCAACTGGGACGACAGCAGCGGCGACTGGCTGCGCGGCGGCGCGACGAATATCGCGCAAACGGTGCTGTCGCAGATTCGCCCCGGCGGCATCGTGCTGATGCACGACGGCCCGGCGGAACGCGAGCAAACGGCGCAGGCGCTGCCACTCATCTTGGCTGGGTTGCAAGCGCGCGGCCTGAAGCCCGTGACGATCCCCCAATTGCTGCAAGACGGCCACTATCCGGGCGTCGTGGTCAATCCGTTGCCCATCGCGCCCTCTGGTTCGGCACCCGATAACGTGCCGCAGGCGTGGGTGGCCCCACGCGGCAGCCTGGGCTAGTCGTCGATGCCCGCCACGTGCCGATAGCCGCGATAGATGACCCCACACAGCAAAGTGATGATCAGCGTCATGATGAATGCGCCGATCAGCGCGGGGGTGGGGTCGATGGCATGCACGTTGCCCGCCGCGCCGAGGATGGTCATGATATAGCCAAACAGAAATGCCAAGGTAAAGACTGCCACGGGGATGGCCGGCAGCGTCACCTTCAAGACATGGCGTCCCCGCTCAGCATCGGGGATGTAGCGCTGCGCCGCTTCGATGAACCAGGCGTCGCGGCGCAGGGGGATGATCTTGGCAGTGGGGCGTGGTAGCCCATATTCTTCAGCGTCCAGTGCTTCACGGTTAATCTGCATACGTTTCGGATGAGCCTCCTCAGGGTACACGGCATCGGCGCGATGCCCTAGTGATTACAACGCCCCAACCACAAGACAGTATCACCGCTCTGCCCTTTGGCTGCACAAAAATGGCCATACTGTGCCCAATTCACTATCTGTGCATGCTATAATGCAGGAAAATCGGCATGGTCTCCCCACACATAAACGGGATTCATGGCCCAGCGTCCCATTGAGGTTTTTCATTACATGAGTCATAAAAACAATCAACGCGGCAAGGCCCGCCCCGATAAAGCTCGACCGCCCGTCCATCAGGCGCTCGCACCTCGTGCGGTCAAGGCTGTTGCACCGCCCGCCGCCGAACCGCCCGTCGTTTCGGTGGCCCCCGCATTGCCTGATGCCCCGCCCTCTGTTGCGCCGGAACCGTTGGCGGCAACGGCAGCGGAATCCATCCCCACTCCGGTGTCGGTCACCGAAGGAACACCTACGGCAATCGCTCCGTCGCCGCCAGCGGCACTCAGGGCAATGATTTCGTCGCCGCCTGTGGCACCCACCCCAAATGGCATGATGCCCCATCCCCCAAATGGGGTAAGACCCATGAATGGGCATGCCCCCCCTGTGCCAGGGGCGAGCATCACCAACGGTGCAACGCCAACAGCACACGGGGTCAATGGCGCGACACCCGCCCCCAACGGCCATCACCCTGGTGAGGGCAAAGGCACCAAGCACATCACCCAGCGCACGGCGACGCCCCCTGGCGAACTGAGCGAGATGTTCGAGACGCTGCGTGCCCTCTTTGTGCGCGACCGCTCCAACGGTTCGCGGCCCGATGCGGCGCGCTGCGGCATCTGCTACCTGACCTTCCCCCGCGAGGAATTGACCTACCACGAGGAATCGGGCTTTTATGCCTGCCCCGACTGCCAGGCCGCGCTGCGCCAACGCGGCATCGCCAT
>JBBQSR010000676.1:0-1896 GCA_038234855.1 Ktedonobacterales bacterium
TTGCAACGGCTGCGACTGCCCACCGAGGCCGACATCTCGAATCGCCGTCGCGCCGCCTTCCGCGACGACATCCTCAGCATCCTCGATGCCGGGCAGCTTGATCCCTTCCTAGCGTTGGTCGAGGATCTCTCTGGCACGCACGACCCGGCGGAGGTAGCCGCCGCCGCCTTCAAGATGGCGGCCCAGGCACGCGAGGCGACTCGCACCAACACCGCGCCCGATGTGTCGTGGCTGAGCGCCGCCCCCGCTGGCGAGCTACCCCCGATGGAGATGCCGAGCGACGATGACCGCCGCTTGCCACCCCAACGCGACGATGCGCCCATGCGGCGCACGCGACGCGAGCGTGGCCAGCCCTTCGCTCGCCAGAACGGCGGGCCGATGGCGCGGCTGGTGCTGCGTGTCGGTCGCCACCATGGCGTGCGCCCGGCGGATATCGTCGGGGCCATCTCTAATGAGGCGGGCATCCCTGGCGATGCCATCGGCGATATTGACATCTATGATCAGTTCTCGTTCGTCGAGATCCCCGAAGAGATGGTCGACATCGTGCGCGGCGCACTGAGTCAGGCGACCATCCGTGGCCAAAAGCCGCGTGCCCGCGTCGCTGGCGCGGGGGATGCCCCCGAGATCCCCGAGGATGCCCGTCCAGCGCAACGGCCACGTCCCCCCGAGATGCGCGACATGGCGCGCTTTAGTTCCAGTGGTCTGCACAAGGCCAGCGGTGGTGGCTTCAAGGGCGGCGGCGGCGGCTCGTACAAGGGCGGCAGCGGTGGCGGCTTCAAAGGGCCGCGCTCTGCGTCGCGCAAGTCGCCCATTAGCCGTGAGCGCGACGCCTAGCCATCGCTGGCGTCCAGCTACGACAACGCCCGGCGTCAGCGGTGCCGATGTGCTATCGGTGAACTGGTGTCGGGCGTGGTGTGCTCCCCAGGGTCAGCACGAAGAGCGACACCGCTAGGGGTCGCTCTCGCGTTCTTACTTCTTGCCCTTGGCAGCGGGGGCGGCAGGGGCCTTGGCAGCCGGAGCCGCCGGTGCGACCTCGGTGGCGGACTGCAACTCTTTGCCGGGGCTGAACTTGACGCGCTTGCCCGCCGGAATCTGGATCTTTTCGCGCGTGCGGGGATTGACGCCCTCGCGGGCGGCGACATCCTGCACGGCGAACGAGCCGAAGCCGATCAGGCGAACTTCTTCGCCCGAATGCATGGCGTCGCGCACGATTTCGAGGAAAGCGTTCAGATGGGTTTCGCAGTCCTTCTGCGAGGTGCCCGTCTTTTCGGCGATGCGCTTGACGACATCGGACTTCCCGAGCGTATCCATGATGGGATTCTCCTGTTCACTTGAGCATTTTCGCCGCTCAAGGCGAGCGGTTCTTTATCTTGTCGCACATTTCCCCACGATTGGCAAAAAAATAGGACAAATGACCCCCCGTTTGTCCTACACAATAGGGCTTTTGGCCTGGGCTAGTACGCCTGATCGCCTATTTCGCGCTGTTTCTGGGGGCATTTCGCATCACAAATGTGGCGATATGAATCGAGATTCACCCAAATGGGGCGATTGTGAAACTTTGGGTGGCTCATACGTCTCTCATTTGCAGAACGCGCACGAATCACAGGCCAAACACAGGAGACGAACGATGAAGACACGACATGTGGTGGCGACCGCGACCTCCGCCGTGGCCGTCGCGGTGGGGGCGACGCTGGGGAGCGGGGCCCTGCTGCTGGGCTATCGCTTCATGCAAGAGCTGACCAAGCCCGGCGAGGTCATCGCGGAGGATGCCCCGGTGTGGGGCGGCTGGCACTTCCCCACCAACGAGCCGCCGCCGGATGAGGTGCGTCGCCCCCTGAGCTTCCGTTCGGCGGATGGGACGCTGCTGCAAGGCGAGTTTTGGGCACAGCCACACCC
>JBBQSR010000677.1:0-1875 GCA_038234855.1 Ktedonobacterales bacterium
GGTCGCGCGCCCCGCAGACGAAGGGGATGGTGAAGGCATGCTTTTCGACGTGGTATTGCTCGTCAGCCGGGGTCAGTACCTCGGATTCATCGATGCAGTCAACGCCGATGGCTTGCAAGATCTCGGCCTCGACGAAGTGGCCGATGCGGCATTTAGCCATCACCGGAATCGTCACCGCGCGCTTAATTTCGCGGACCATCTCGGGGTCGCTCATGCGCGCGACGCCGCCCTCACGCCGGATGCGCGCGGGGATCTTTTCGAGCGCCATCACGGCGGCAGCGCCCGCTTCTTGGGCGATCTGCGCTTGTTTGACGTTCATCACGTCCATGATGACGCCGCCCTTGAGCATCTCGGGGAAGGCGCGCTTGACGGCCACGTTACCTGACTGCTTTTCCACGTCCAAAATCCTCCCTCATAGCCTGGGGATCGCTCCCCCGCCATGTGCCGCACCGCGCGACAAGTGATATCGCCAGAGCCAGCATCCACCGGCAAGTATAGAAGGTCTATCTGGGCATGCATGTATGATTGCGAGCAACCCATCTGGCTTGATCGTAGCACAAAATCAGTGGGGTCGCAAACCCACGGTCGTGCTCTCTCCCACGACAGCCAGCTTCGTCTCGTAAGACCGTCTTTCGCCGCTCGCCATGATTCCGCGTCGATTCCCGGCTTTCCCTCGTCTATCAAGAGGATCGCGCCATGCACGATAATTGGAATCATGAGCAGGAGTCGACGCCACGTGACCACCCTCAACACCATGCCCCTTGCCGTGCGGCGCGGCGCGGCATTTGCCTGGGATTTCCTGTGCCCGCGTTGGCGGTGGACGTGGGTGCTGGGCGGCGCGTTGGCGCTCTATCTGGCGACGGTATATGGTGGCTTTGGGCATGGGCGCATCAGTGTCGGCAATGCGCTGGCCTGTGTTGTGGCGGGGGTGGCGGCCTTTGGCTGCCTGTGGGTGGCGACGCGGCCAGTGGTCCCTGAACGGTTGGCGGCGCTGTGGGGGCGGCTGCCAGCGGCGGCGCGGTGGCGTGGCTGGCGCGCGGTGCTGACCCTGGCGCTGCTGTGGATTCCCTGGCACGGCTTCGTGGCGCAGGTGCCCGATGACCTGCGCGGTCACTACCACAACGACGCCATCGCCTTCGTCCACATGGATGCCGACCTGCTGCGCGCGGGGAAGAACCCGTACACCGAGGATGGTGCGTTCTGGGTCGCCGCCCTTCGCTGGCCCCATGCCTTTGCCACGCCGCTTCTGGGCAGCCCCGCCTTCGGCAGCGATCCGCTGGCCTATCCGTCATCCGAGGCGCAGGGGAGCCAACTTCGCAAAGAGCTAGCCGATCCGGCGCTGCGCGGGCAGGGGAACTTCGATCCGCGCACCGTGCATAACTATCCGGCGGGGATCGTGTGGCTGGCGCTGCCCTTCGTCTGGGTTGGTCTGCCCTCGGTGGTGTGGGTGAATGCCCTAGCCTGGCTGGCGCTGCTGGCATTGCTGCTGTGGCGCGCGCCAGCAACGGAACGCGCGGGGGTGCTGGTGGCCTTCCTGGCGAATCCGGTGATGTGGCTCTATACGCTACTCGAAAACTTCGATGTCGCGTGCGTGGGCTTCATCGCGGCGGCGTGGCTGCTGTGGCCCCGCGCGCGGGTGTCGCCGCTGCTGCTAGGGGTCGCGGCGGCGGTGAAGCAACTGGCGTGGTTCTTCATCCCATTCTATCTGGTCGAGGTGTGGCGGCGCGATGGACGCGACGCGGCCCTGCGCCGCGCGGGGTGGATCGCCGTGGGCTTCTTCGCGCTGAATCTGCCATTCATCGGGGCGTCGCCGGGTGCCTGGTTGCGCGGGGTGCTGGCACCCCAGACCGACGCGCTCTTTCCCATCGGTTATGG
>JBBQSR010000678.1:0-1862 GCA_038234855.1 Ktedonobacterales bacterium
CCTCAGCCACGCGCTCGTTGAGGCAAAGCGTGCCAGTGACGGACGGCGGCCGCTTGAGATCCAGCACCCTCTGGAACAACGGCGGTCGAGGTGGACGCGGGTGTGGGACAACCGAGCCGATGGAACACGCTGTGCGCCTTACGGGTGTTGACCTGGTATGCCGCAGGAAGCTAGCGCAAATGCCGCTGGAAACCAACAGACAACTATCGGCTAGACACGTCTACATTGCGTTCATGTGGCTTCCTCCACTAGCACTGCACACCTCCTTTTACCGATCCGACGAACATGAGCGGTGGACGAAAACTACAGACGAGCCATGAAAACTCGCGTTGAATCAAATCCCCTAGCAAACAGCGATATTTTGATTCAACGCGAGTACTCTACAGTATCCACTATTCATCCATTTCGGGCTGTGTTGCCCTTGACCTATGGTTGCGAGTTCTCCAATATTGTCCAAATATGGACACATGGTTTCATACCCACTTTAAAAGCCGTCGGCGGGCACCAGGCAGCGTTGCCGCCGGATCGGCCCGCGATACATCGGCTTCTCGCTGATGCCCTCGGCCCGCGCGTTGAAGGTCGAGATGCTGGGGTTGATCTCCTTGGCCCACGAGGGCACCAGCCCCCACCGCATCCACGCCAGCCGCGCCTCTGCGCCGCGCTGGACGATGACCGGCAACTGCTGCGTCGGCGCGGCATTATAGCGCGGCTCGACCGCGCGCACGATCTCGCTCAACCCGAACCGCGCCTGCATCTGCGACGCGGTGTGATGCAAGACATAGCGACCACACATCGTTATCCTCCCTGGTGTCACTGCACTGTATAACTATTCTATGGCACACAACGAGAATCGGACATCATTACCATGCTCAGGTAAAACGACCTCATGCTCACGACGGGGTGGATCGTGACGCTGACGGCGTTGCTGGCGGGCGACGGAGCGTCCACCCCTGGCAAGTGGGCAAGGTCCAGCGGCGCGGGCATCAAGGGTCGTCAGCCCCGAACGGCGGTTTGGCAAGCAGCGCCGAAAGAGGGCGTCATGCGCCAGGCAAACGGACCGGGGCACCGTTCACATTCAGGCCGATCTCGCCTGCTGCCAGCCGCGCCGCGATCCGCGCGAGGAGCGCGGTGAAGCTGGGGGCAACGACGCGACGGCGCTCATCGGCGTGCCAAAAGGTGATGATTTGCCCAATGCTCCCCTCCGCAGCGGGGGCGAGGTCGAGGCAGACATAGTCGCCCGAGGCATTCCCGGCAAGGGGAATCCAGTGGGGATGCCACCAGACCTGTCGCACGGGGCCATCAGGTCGGACGACCGCATCAGCCTCTTGGAACTCGCCCGCGTCATACAACGCCATCTCGGCACGCCATTGGCTGACGACGAGGGCGAGCGAGTACCACGCCCAATGATCATAGATGGCGTAGACGGTATCTTCCTGGCCATTGTGGCGCAGATAGGCGTCGCGCACGTCAGCGGGGAAATGGACACCCAGGGCGACCTCGGCGGCGACGATCTGCGACGCATTCGCCCCCGTGTTGAGGCCGACGTTGATCGCTGGGAGTTGGGCCATCAACCACGCTTCGATGCGCTCCCAATGCTCGTCCATAGGGGGCACCTCGGTTCACGATTCGGGGAGCAGCGACATCTGCACGGGGGCACCCATGACGGCACGGACGGGGGCGAAGGAGCGGCGATGCGCGGGGCAGGGGCCAAGCGACCGTAGCGCGGCGAGGTGCTGCGCGGTGCCATAACCCTTGTGGCGGGCGAAGCCATAGCCGGGGTGAACGGCGTCCAATTGCTCCATCAGCGCGTCGCGGGTGACTTTCGCGAGGATCGAGGCGGCGGCGATGCTGAGCGACCGCTG
>JBBQSR010000679.1:0-1859 GCA_038234855.1 Ktedonobacterales bacterium
GAGGGCGCGACGAACGGCGAGGGGAAAATCGGCTATTTGGCCTCGGCCTCGGCTTGCAGCTTGTTCAGACGCTGGGCCAAGCGTGACTTGCGGCGCGCGGCGTTGTTGCGGTGCAGCACGCCTTTGGTGACGGCCTTGTCGAGTTCGCTCATCGCCACGCGCAGCGCCTCGACGGTGTCGGCCTCGCTGGGGGTTGCTTCGATAGCCTTGCGCGCCTTCGTCACGAATGTGCGGACACGGCTTTTGATGGCATGGTTACGGACGCGGCGCTTCTCTTCGATGCGGACGCGCTTGAGGGCGGACTTGGTATTGGCCATAGGGTACTCGAACCTCTCTCAATGGAGCGAACGCGCCCGCACCGTCTCTGTGTGGGGAGGCGCGCCTGATCTTTTTGCGGTGTTACGGGTGGACGTGCCACGTACTCTTTGCGATCTGTCGTTGATTGTATCACAGCCGCACCCCCATGGCAAATCACTGGCCGATTTGCGCCATTTTGCCGTATCATCTGGGCAGCATTCGTGCGTGTAGTGCATAGCATGGAGACCTGGCATAAGACGACCCGATGCACCCCGCTGCGGCGTCTTATGCCCAAAGCGCACCAGCGATCACGACACCGCTGACGTGGCGAACCGCGAGCCGATCTGCCCTGCACGATCTTCCCTTTCTGCGAAGGGGCTAGGGGTGGGGCCACCCATTAAAGGAGCACTAATCCCATGGCCCATCATCCACGCATCCAGGCGCTGGGGGTCGCCTTCCCCGAACATTATCAGAGCCAGGACGAGACGCTGGCGCATGTGCAGCGGTACCTGAGCGGACCCGAGGGCGATGCCACCCCGGCCAACCGCGCCCGCGCCAAACGGCTGAGCCAGCTTTTCGCGGGAGCGAAGGTCGGGCATCGCCATTTCGCCGTCGATCCCTCGCTCTATTATCAGGAGCCGCGCTCCACCGGGGCGCGCATGGCGCTCTATCAGCAGCTCGCCCCCGCGCTGGGCAGCGCGGCACTGACGAACGCGCTCGGCACGTCACTCACCCCCGCCGACCTGACCGATTTCACCGTCGTCTCGTGCACTGGCTATGCCGCGCCGGGGCTAGACGTGATCCTCGCGCGCGACCTGGGGATGCCGCGTGATGTGCGCCGCGTCTGCATCGGCCACATGGGCTGCTTTGGCGCGATGGTGGGGCTGCGCCAGACGCTGGCCGCCGTGCGCTCGCAGCCAGGCGCGCGGGCAGCGCTGCTGAGCCTGGAACTGACCAGCCTGCACTTCATGCCGACCGATGATGATGAGGTGCTGACCTCCTTCGCGCTGTTTGGCGACGCCGCCGCCGCGCTGGTGTTGAGCGACGACCCCGTCGCCACCGGCCCCGAGGTGGTGGATGCCTATTGCGCCGCCGACTTCGCCGCTGCCGACCAGATGGCCTGGACGATCACCGACCAGGGCTTCATGATGGGCCTGTCGCCGCGCGTGCCCGTCACGCTGCGCCGCAACATCCGGGGGGTGGTCGACAACCTGCTGACCCCGCACGGCCTGGCCCTCCCCGACATCACGCATTGGCTGGTGCATCCTGGTGGCCCCAGCATCCTCGACGCCGTCGCGCGGGGGCTAGAGCTAGCGCCCGAGCAGATGGCGCGCTCGTGGGCGACCCTGCGCGACCATGGCAACTGCTCCTCAGCCACCGTCCTCTTGATCCTCGACGATCTGATGAAGTCGGGCACGCCCAAGCCAGGCGAGTGGGGCGTGATGATGGCCTTTGGTCCGGGGCTGACGCTAGAAACCGCCCTGTTGCGCTTCTGAGAGAGCGGGTGTGCCGAGATGAACCATGCCGACCACGTGCGCCTCATCCGCGATGGCATCGCCCCT
>JBBQSR010000680.1:0-1850 GCA_038234855.1 Ktedonobacterales bacterium
CGCCCACCTGGAAAACGCCGTGAAGCTCTCCGTCCCCCTGCGCGTCGAGATCAAGCTGGGCCGCGACTGGTACTCGACCGAACCAATGGAGGGGTGAGGCGAGAATGGCGTGTATCCACCTACCCGGATGGTGAGTTGCCATGGCGCTCTCTTGGCAAGATATAATCCCTGGTGATAGGCGCGATAGCGCACGCAATCATTGATGAAGAGAGAGCAGACCGATGGCGACACCACACACGATACCCGGCACGAGCGCCGCGCCCGCAGGCAAGGGCAGCGCAGGAGCCGCACCCGCGAATGGCGGGTGGATTCTTTTCGCCACCATCTTGGGGTCGAGCATGGCCTTCATCGACAGCACGGTGGTCAATGTGGCGCTGCCGGTGTTGCAGCGCGACCTGCACGCCTCGGCGGCGGATGTGCTGTGGGTGGTGGAGGGCTACGCGCTCTTCCTGGCCGCGCTGATCTTGGTGGGCGGCGCGCTGGGCGACCGCTTTGGGCGCAAGCGCATCTACGCGGCGGGGGTCATCCTTTTCGCGGCGGCGTCGGCGGTGTGTGGCATCGCGCAGTCGCCTGGACAACTGATCGTGGCGCGCGCGGTGCAGGGCGTCGGCGGCGCGCTGCTGACGCCGGGCAGCCTCGCCATCATCAGCGCCACCTTCCCGGCGGCGCAGCGTGGCCGCGCCATCGGCACATGGTCGGGCTTCACCACCGTCACCTCGGCGTTGGGGCCGGTCGTCGGTGGCTTCCTCATCCAGTTTTCGTGGCGGTGGATCTTCTTCATCAATCTGCCGTTGGCGGTGCTGACGCTGGCCGTCCTCTTCGTCCATGTGCCGGAGACGCGCGACGAAAAGGATTCGGGACCGCTCGACATCCGGGGGGCGCTGCTGGCGACGGTGGGGCTGGGTGCGCTGGTCTTTGGCCTCATCCAGGCGGGGTCGGCGGGCTTTGGCCACGCGAATGTGCTGGTGCCCATCTTCGTCGGCGTCGCGGCACTCGCGGGCTTCATGGTAGCCGAGGCGCGCGAACGCAACCCGATGATGCCGCTGAGCCTTTTCAGTTCGCGGATGTTCAGCGCGACGAATCTGCTGACCTTCTTTCTGTATGGTGCCCTCGGCGGCGCGCTGTACTTCCTACCCTTCAAATTGCAGCAGATGCATGGCTACACGGCGCTGCAATCGGGCATCTCGTTGTTGCCTTTCACCGTCATCATGTTTTCGCTGTCGCGCTGGGCGGGTGGCCTGGTGGCCCAGTATGGTTCGCGACTGCCCTTGGTGGTCGGCCCCACGTTGGCGGGCATTGGCTTCTTGCTCTTTGCCCGCACGGGGATGGACGGCAATTACTGGACGCAATACTTCCCGGCGGTGCTGGTGCTGGCGTTGGGCATGACCATCACCGTGTCACCCCTGACGACCTCGGTGATGGGCGCGGTCAGTCAAGAGCGCGCGGGCATCGCCTCGGGCGTCAACAACGCCGTCGCGCGCACCGCCAGCCTGGTAGCCGTCGCCGTCTTTGGCATCATCGTCGCGCAAATCTTCATCAGCGCCGTCACGGGCAACCTGAATGGGCTGCACCTGGACCCCGCCACGCAGCACGCGATGTTCGCCCAACGCGACAAGCTGCTGGGCGCGCAGATCCCCACCAGCGTCAGTGCCACAACGCACCAGGCCATCGTTCACGCCCTCAATTCCGCCTTCGTCAACGGTTTCCGCGTGGCGATGCTGGTCGGCGCGGCCCTCGCCTTTGGCAGCGCGCTCATCGCCTACTTCTTCGTGGATGGCGCGCTATTGCCGAAACGAGGGAAGTAGGGGGAGGCACGGGGAGTGGGGCTATCCTCAAAACAACGGCAGGTA
>JBBQSR010000681.1:0-1834 GCA_038234855.1 Ktedonobacterales bacterium
CTTTCCAGCACGTCAGGAATGGTCGTGAGATGGATAGCGACACCGATGCTGAGGATCAGCGGCAAGAAGCGCGAGATGCGCTGGCGCTGGAGGTCCGCTGGGGTGCCCGCCATATCAGGCAATGGTGGTGGGCAGACCCAGCTCAATAGCGCTTCCCATGCGCGTAAAATGAAGCGCGTCCCTGGCATGAGTGGCATTCCTCCCTGGCGCACCGCGACAAAATGTGTCACCTCTCCTTATCGGCAGGGCGGTCCGCACGAAATAGCTCTTGCGCGGGGAAGTGTGCCACGTGATATGCTACAGGAAGACCGCATCGCGATATCTTTTGCCGAGGCACCATGCAACTCACCGATACCCATGCCCATGTGCAGATGCGCCAGTTTGACCGCGACCGCGCCGCCGTGCTGGCGCGCGCCGCCGCCGCTGGCGTGGCCCGGATGGTCTGCCCTGGGGTGGACGCCGCCACCAGCCAACTCGCCATCGATCTGGCCGCCGCCAACCCTGGCGTCATCTTTCCCTGCGCGGGGGTGCACCCGCACGACACCACGGCTTTCAGCGATGCCACGCTGGCCGAGATCCGGCGGCTGGCGACCGCGCACCGCGTCGTCGCCATCGGTGAGATCGGGCTAGACTACTACCGTAACCTCGCCCCCGTGGCCGACCAGCAGCGCGCCTTCAGCGCCCAGGTGGCGCTGGCACAGGAACTGGGCTTGCCGATTGTCGTGCACAACCGCGAGGCGCACGCCGACATCATGGCGGCGCTGCGGCCCCTGGGCACGGTGCGCGGCGTGTGGCACTGCTTCGTCGGCGACCGCGCCATGGCGGAGGAGGGCTTGTCGCTGGGGATGTACCTCTCTTTCGCCGGACCCGTCACCTACCCCGCCAACACCGTGCTGGCCGAGGTCGCGGCCTGGGCACCGCTCGACCGCATCTTGGTCGAGACGGACTGCCCCTACCTGACGCCGCACCCCAACCGCCGCGACCGCAACGAACCGGCCAACGTCGTCAAGACCGCCGCGCGCATCGCTGAACTGCGCGACATGCCGCTGGCAGATCTCGCCGCCGCCACCAATGCCAACGCCGCTCGGCTCTTTGACCTGCCCCCCCTAGATGAATCCGCACCACGCAAAGGAGCGTTGTGAAACGCATGCGCCTTTTCAACACCATGACTCAGCGCGTCGAGGACTTCGTCGCGCCCGCCGAGGGGCCGGTGCGGCTCTACGTCTGTGGCGTCACGCCCTATGACACGGCGCACCTCGGCCATGCCTTCGTCTACGCGACCTTCGATACGCTGGTACGCGTGCTGCGTGCGCAGGGGCAAGCCGTCGAGTACACCGAGAATGTCACCGACATCGACGATCCCCTCTTCGCCAAGGCCAAGGAACTGGGCAACATTACCTGGGATGAACTGGCGCTGCGCGAAACCGACCGCTTCCTGCACGAGATGGGCGCGATCAATGTCGTCACGCCTGACCACTTCGTGCGCGCCTCGGACGAGCTGCCCGCGATGTTCGCCCTCATCGAGACGCTGCTAGCAAAGGGCAACGCCTACACCAACGATGGCTGGATCTACTTTGACCACACCAGCGACCCGACGTATGGGCGGCTCGCCGAGGCGGTGGGCATCCAGGGGTATGACGCGCTGTTGGCCGAGGCCAACGAGCATGGCAATGTGCCCGATGACCCGCGTAAGCGCGATCCGCTCGACTTCCTGTTGTGGCGTGGCGCGACGCCGGGCGAACCGTCGTGGCCCAGCCCCTTTGGGCTGGGTCGCCCAGGCTGGCACATCGAGTGCTCGGCGATGTCGACTCGCCACCTCGGGCCACGGCTCGAC
>JBBQSR010000682.1:0-1822 GCA_038234855.1 Ktedonobacterales bacterium
GTAAATCTGGAAGCGCGCCCCTACCTGAGGGTTATCGCCATCCGCGCAGATGAAGCCATCATCTTGCCGACCGACGATGGCGATGGCGTGGTAGTGCAGCGTTGTCTCGTCGCGCACGCCCGTCTCGGCATCGGTCAGCGCCATGCCCACCGCGACTTGCAGCAAGATGGGCCGCAGTCCGGCGTTATCCATCAGCACCTTGTGCCAGTCGCCCGCCAGCGGCTCTTGGTAATCCCATTCCAGGGCGACATGGTGGCCGGTATCGCGCGCCTCTTTGGCAACGGCCCACAGCGTCGCCGCACCAGTCGCCGCGCAAGTACCCTTACTGATCATGTCGCGCGTCAGGGCGACCATGTGCGCTTGTGTCGGCGCGCGGCCATCTACGCACGCCAGGCAGACCTCCAGCGCCGTCTGCGTGCAGGTGCCTGTGTAGACCGCCCCCGTAGCCGGGACCGCCGCGAACACTGAGATGTGCCCCGCATGGGCCAACAAAATTTGGGTCATACTCGTTCCTCCCGCGTGCTGTCCTCTAGTATATCATCGGCTTTCCTGTGTAACAGAATAGAGTAGGTTGCAGGAATGTGTCGGCAAAGTGGCACAGGTCGTGTCTACGTCACCGTGCTGGCGCGGCCAAACTCGGTCAGCAGCAGATCCAGAGCCATGTCGGGGGCCATGCGGCTGCGTTTGAGCGCGGCATCGACATCCAGGCAGGCACGCTGGGCGGCGTCGATCTGGGGCATGGTAAAGTGGCGCGCTTGGTTGAGCGTTTTTTCGACCAGGAACGGGGGCATGCCGACCTTGCTGGCGATCTCGGGGGGGCGGGCACCGCGCGCGGCGAGATCCTTCACCTGGGCGAGCACGCGCACCTGACGCGCGATCATCGCCAAGATCATCAGGGGCTGCTGGCCGTCGCCCAGCAGTTCGTGCAGCAGGCGCAGCGCGGGGCCACGTTCGCCGCGTGCCAGAGCATCGGTCAGGTCAAAGACGCGCGCCTCGCGGCTGTCGGGGACGAGCAATTCCACCACCGCCGCGTCGATGGTGCCACCGCGACCTACATACGTCGCCAACTTGGCGACCTCGTTGGCGAGCAGGCGCGGTTGACCGTTGGCGAGGCTGGCCAGCAACCGCACTGCCTCGGGGGTGATGGTCGCCTGCTCGACCTTGGCGCGCCCGGCGATCCACCGTTCCAGCGCGGCCCCGGTGGGGGACGCGAAGGGGCGCACCTCGGCCCCAGCGACCTCCAGCAGGGGATGTGTCTTGGGCAGATCCTCGGCGACGATGATGACAAGTGTCGTCGTGGGGGGCAAGTGCGCGCCCAGGTCGGCCAGCGCGCCCGCGAATTCTTTCGCCTGGGCGGCGGCGGAGGGTTTCTTCGTGCCGCGCTTGCCCTTGGTGCCCTTCGCGGCATCGGCGGGGGCATCATCGGCGGCTTTCGCGGCGGCTTCGCGTTTGGGCTTGGGCAGGCCATCGACCACGACGAGGCGACCTTCACTCAAAAAAGGGAAAGTCTCGCACGCCTGACGAATGCCCTCAAACGCGCCGCCCGGACCGTCGAAGCGCTCGACGTTGTTGACGAAGCGGGGGTCGTGCAACAACGTCGCCAGATATTCGCGCGAAGAGAAATCGTCTTCGCCATGCAGCACGATCAACATTTAGCGGCTCACCGGGCGACGGGGACGTCCCAGGCGTCAACGTCTTTGAGCAGCTCCAGCACCAATTCGTAGCCCTGCGCCTCGCCCGTGAAGAGCGCGGCGTCGGCCTCCGCGCGCTCGCCGTTCCAGGCGACCAAGGTCTTTTGGCGGTCGGCGATGATCTGCTTGCG
>JBBQSR010000683.1:0-1822 GCA_038234855.1 Ktedonobacterales bacterium
CTCGCGGCGGAGGATGGTGCCGACGGCGATCTCATCCATGCGATCCTTGAAGGATTCGATGAGGAAGGTCTGCTCGGCCTCGCGGATGCGCTGCAAGATCACCTGCCCCGCGTTGCGCACGGGGATGCGGTCCAGCAGTTCCGGCGCGTCGACCGTCAGCGATTCGCCCAGCGCGGCATGCGGCTTGATGCGCTGCGCCTCGGCCAGCGATATCTCGCTGTGGGGGTCGTTCGCCTGGGCGACGACGCGCTTTTGGATCAGCATATGTACGTCGCCGGTCTTGTCGACCTGCACCTGCACATCGTCGTTGCCTGGCGAGGTCCGCCGATACGCGTCCAGCAACGCCCGGCTGACGGTGTCGATCACCAATTCGCGGGGTAGGCCACGTTCTGCAATCAATTCTGCGATAGCGGTTTGATATTTGCTGCCCATCGTTGTCGCGCACGCGGTCCAGGCCAAGCCCGAGCCGCAGCGCGCTCCCCCTTTCTGTGCGTTGGCGCGCGAGCCGTTGCCGATGACGATTCTCAGTGGTTGCTCAAGTGCAAGCCAACAGACACGAAGAAAAGTGGGCGAAAACCCACTTTCCCAAACCTGCTGGCATCGAGTTGTGTACCTCAGTATAGCATATTTCGCACCCCTGTGCAAGCGTGGGACAGCGCTGAGCAGGGGAGGTCGCGCGATGCCCGGATCAGCGAAGGGGGCAGGGGGGAGGGCGAGCGGATGACGGCGGAAAGGATCGCACGTGGCAATGGGACGGCTGGCGGTTTCAACCGCCAGCCGTCCCATTGCACATAGGCAGATAGAATGCGCGCTGTCCAGGCCGGGAGAGTGGGCTACCCCTTGTCCAACTCAGCCAATTTCTGTCATCATGTACGTAACAGTCGATGCGCCGAACACCGTGCGCGATCACAAAGGAGCTTCCTCATCATGTCGAGTCCCACTAAGCGCGGCGATCTCGCCGTGGGCGACCACGCGCCCGATTTTACCCTGCCCGACCAGAACGGCCAAGCGGTCCACCTGGCGGATGTGCTGGCGCGGGGACACCTCGTCCTCTACTTTTACCCGAAAGATGAATCGGCGGGCTGCACCGCCGAGGCGTGCTCGTTCCGTGACCAATACGAGGTCTTTCGTGATGCTGGGGCCGAGGTCATCGGCGTCAGCGGCGATTCGGTGAAGAGCCACCAGGAATTCGCGCAGCACCATCGGCTGCCCTTTACGTTGCTGAGCGACGCCCAGGGCGAGGTGCGCAAGCTCTATGGCGTGCAAAAGACGCTGGGCATCATCTCGGGCCGTGTCACCTTCGTCATCGACCGCACCGGCATCGTGCGCTACAGCTTTAACTCGCAGATGAATCCGCTGCGCCACGTCCCCGAGGCCCTCGCCATCCTCAAGGATCTCTCGGGCGAACCCGCCCCCACCGCGTAATCGGACACTTTTTTTCGTCGAGCTTCGCGACGCGCAGCGTGTGTATCTCACATGCGGCGCGTCGCGTTTTCCCTGGCGCGTTGCCACCCGATATGGTTCACTGGATGTAGGTCATCATTGGTGATTATTGGGGGAGGGACTTTTTTTGATGAGCGACATGCCATTACCTGCCACCGCGACGGAAACGCCCGAGGGCACGCCACGCCCCACGGCGGAGTTAGACCCCGCGCGCCAGGCGCAAGCGAAGCGGCTCGCCACGACGCGGCGCTTGCTGGGTCTGGTCGACCTTGCCCTCGGCTTGGTCGCGCTGGTGGTCGTCTTCGCGTTGGGGCTGCATCTGCGGCTGCGCGACGGCCTGGCGAGCGCCGGGCTGGGCGGCTGGCAGCCCATCACCGGC
>JBBQSR010000684.1:0-1803 GCA_038234855.1 Ktedonobacterales bacterium
CGTACCTGGCGGGCGACACCTACACCAATTTCCTCGCCGACCACGCGGGCGCGCTGGGGATCGGGTAGGTCTTGATCCCTTTTCGCATCTCTCGGTGAGAATGGCAGATAGGGTGTCGTGTGACATCGGGCGCTCTGCGGCGGGGTTCATCCATCCCGCCGTACCCCATACACCAAAAGGGAGATGCGATCAATGGCTGAAGAAAGTTTTACCCTCACGACGATCTACACGTCGTGGAAGGTATATCAGGATCACCTGCGAGAATCGCTCGCGCCACTCACCGCCGAGCAGCTTGCCCTGCGTGCTGCGCCGGACCTGCGATCCATCGGCGAGAATGCCGCGCATATCATCGGCTGTCGCATTGGCTGGTTCACCGCGACCCTGGGAGAAGATGGCGGCGAATTCGTGAAGGCGTGGGACGAAAAGGGCGACGTGATTCGCTCGGGCACCGAGCTGGCACAGGCCGTCGATGTCACCTGGCAATTGATGGCGGATTGTCTGGCCCGTTGGGGCCCCGCTGATATGCAACAAACTTTCCCCGACGACTGGGAGGGGCAGATCGTGCATTTGTCGCGCGCCTGGGTGGTGTGGCATGTGCTCGAACACGACCTGCACCATGGCGGCGAGGTTTCGCTGACCCTTGGCATGCACGGGCTACCGTCAGGCTTCACAAGCTGAAACTCCACGCGCCCTCTTGGTCCCAGCCGTCGCCACAAAGCGAGAGGGCGCGGATGAGGGCAAACCTGTGACCACCGGCCCTGACAGGGGCGGGTGGTCTTGAGTTATGCTGTGTCAGAGGGCGCGTAGGTCGCCGAGCAGATCCGTCGCGCGGAGGTTCCACAGCAGGTCTTGCAGGGCTTCGACGACGGTGGACCCCATGCCCAGCGGCATATCGCCGCCGACATCGCTGCACACCAGCGCATAGTGGAGCGGCGGCAAATGGTCGATGCCCATGATGCGGCACTGGGGGTACCGTTCGACATCTTTGTAGCAGTCCGAGCAGACGCGGGTGTTCCATTCGCGCAGCTCGGGGGCGTCATCGCCGAGGGTGCGGATGACCGCTGCGCGCAATTGGGCTTCGCGGGCAGGTGGTGTGCGCTGACGAGTCCGTTGTTGCATCGCTACCACGCTTTTCAATCTGTTAGACAACCATCATACATCCCCATTGTAGCATATCGCGCGCCAACCTTAGCCCCATCTGGCTAGTCGCCCACTTCTGGCAAAGCTCATGCGAGAAAGGACCACTGAGATGGCAGGGAACGCCTCATCCCCCAAAAGGAAGTGGACGCGCATGGCACAGCACAAAGCTTCATCCCCGCCCCCACCGGGCAAAAATCCGACGATAGCCGAGCACGCGCTGGCGTGGTGGGGGCGCTTGCCGCGTGAGCAGCGGCGGGGCTATCTGGGCATCGTGGTTGGCTTCATCACGTTTTTGGCGTTGGTCGGCGCGTTGCCCTTCGCGCAGCATTCCTGGCTGGCGTTGCTGGCGTGGCCGCCGAGCATGTTGCTCGGCTGGGGAGCGCTGCCCGCGATGGCGGGCACGCTCGTGGGGTGCGGCGTCCTCATTCGCGACGCTTTCACTGGGCAACGGCGGCCCTATCGGCTGGCGCTGATCTGCCTGGGCCTAGTGCTGGCGCTCGTCCTGGTCGAGGCGAGCGTGATCTTTGGTCCAACGGCGGGCGGCTGGCTGGGGGCATTGGGCGCGCACCTGCTTGGGCATCTGGCCTTGCCGGTCGCGCAACTGATCATCTGGGGCGGACTGGGCCTCGATCTCTTGGTGCTCTTTCGCGTGTCGTGGCGCGA
>JBBQSR010000685.1:0-1797 GCA_038234855.1 Ktedonobacterales bacterium
CGCGCCGAGCGAAAAAATGTCGCTGCGCTGCTCTGGTTGGCCCTGCAACTGTTCGGGGGCGGCGAAGCCGTAGGTGACGATGACCATCGATTCGGTGTTTTGCGCCCGCAGCGACCGCGCGATGCCAAAGTCGATCAGGCGCACGCGGTCGTCAGTGCCGATCATGATGTTAGCGGGCTTGAGGTCGCGGAAGATGACGCCCTGGTGGTGCAGGTACGACAACACGTCGCAGAGCTGCACGGCCCAGCGGCGCACGCGATCCTCAGACTGCATGCCCTCTTGTTCCAGCACCTCGGCCAGGTTGCGGCCATGGACGAAATCCATCACCAGATAGTAGCGGCCATCTTCCTCGAAGGAATCGCGCACGCGGGGGATGGCGGGGTGGTTCAGGTCGTGCAGCATGCTCGCCTCGCGCCGGAACCAGTCGATCACCTGCTGGCGATCCTTGGCTTCGGTGAAGGTGTCGAGCATCTCTTTGACGGCACAGGGGCGTTTGAGATTTTGGTCTTCGGCTTCGTAGACCGCGCCCATGCCGCCGAGCGCGACGATGCGCTTGATGCGATAGCGGTCATGGCCCAATTGGTCGCCGGGGCGCAAGCGCGGCGCGGCGCGCTGCTGCTCAAGCTGCGGCACCATGTCGTAACTCTTCGCGCCATAGAGCGAAGCCTCTGGTGCGCCAGGGTAGGCGGCAGCACCGAGGGCTGGCCCCTGCACGGCGGCGACCGGCGTCTTGAGCGGTTGTTGGCACGCCACACATTGCTCGGCATCGGCGGCGTTTTCCGCGCCGCAATTCAGACATCTCTGCATTCCCCAGGGCCTCCGGTACCAGCCTGGACGTGCCACCCTTCGTTGACGATGAGCAGGCGAAAAAGAGCTTTGCCGTATTATAGCATAACCAACGCGCGGGGGGAATCGGTCAAATGTCGGGTATTGCCGAACCCTTGACCCGCATGCTATGATCAAGCGGACAAGTTCGTTGTGGATAGTCTTTGCACTCTTATTTTTTTCACGAAACGAGGATGCGTGTGGCAACCCCTAACCGCTCCTGGTGGCCCTTCGGGCGGCGCAAGGCGGCTGCGCCCACCCTGACCGAGAGCACGGCCCCCGCGCTGCCCCTGCGCGAACGCAACCCCATCGCGCCGCCGCCACCCGCGAACCCCTTCAGCGCGTTTTGGGCGACGGGGCAGGTGCCTGCCCGCGCCAACACCTTCCTCGCCACCATCGCCGAACTCGTGGCGCTCGCCAAGACGCGCAGCTTCCAGGTGCTGCGGCTGCACGAGGGCAGCACGGTGCTGGATGTCGGCTGTGGCCAGGGCCGCGATGTCGCCAGCCTGATGGAGTTGGTCGGGCCGACCGGCGAGGTCTGGGGCGTCGACAACAGCCCCGCCCTCATCGCGGAGGCCAAGGCGGCCCACCCCCGCGCCCTCTTCGTGGTCGGCAATGCGTTCCAGTTGCCCTTCAAGGACCATTTCTTCGACGCGGTGCGGGCCGAGCGCCTGTTGATGCACACCGACAACCCCGCGCAGGTCCTGGCCGAGATGATCCGCGTGACGAAGCCAGGCGGCATGGTCGCGGTGATGGACCCCGACATCGAGGCGACCTATATGTCCCCAGCAGAGCGCCCCCTCTTCCAGAAATTCATGACCTATACGGGGCAGCGCATCATCAAGCACCCGCGCGTCGAACTCGACCTCTTTGAGCAATTGGTCGCCCAGGGCGCGCACCCCCTGATCGAAGTGACCGCTGGCGGCCCCATGGACGCCGAGATGATGCGCGCGGAGATGGCGGGCAACTTCG
>JBBQSR010000686.1:0-1793 GCA_038234855.1 Ktedonobacterales bacterium
CGGTTGTCGGCTGTTTTGTGGGGATCGCGTGCCGATTGCCCGGTGACTTCGTTGTATGCTACAATGGCTCAGTTTCGCAAGGGGAAGGATGGGGCGCTATGGCCGAGGAATTGTTGCCCTATATCGACGCGCCGCATCAGACGCTGGAGGTCGCGGTCGTGCGCCCACCCGCACCGCCGCCGCCGCGCAATCGGTTGGCCGTGGTCATCGTGGTGGTTGCGCTCATCTTGGCGATTCCGGCGGGCATCTTCGTCGGGACGCTGGGGAACGGCCCCGGTGGCGCGGTGGTCAGCGCCACGCCCACGGGCAGCGTCGCGGCCACCAGCGCGACCATCACCTTTACCCGCGTCACCCAGGCCATCGCCGTGCAGCGCACCACCCTGGTGGCGGCGACCGATGGCAGCGGGCAGATTCGCGCGACCGCGCTGCACGTCACCATCCGTGGCGCGACCAGCCAGCCCATTGACGCGCCCTATGATGCCGCGCGACGGGCGTTCGTCGTGCCGCCGGGGTGTGGCGACCGCCAGCCCGCCTACGACGCCGCCTTCAAGGGGCTGAAATATCAATTGGATAGCCGCAGCCCTGGCGGCACCATCGTTTTCGCTGGCCCCGACTTTGGCTTCGATGATGGGTCGTTCTTTTGCTTCCCCACGGCGAATACCGCGTCGTCGCAGCCCTTCACCTATAGTGAGTATATCGATGGCGATGGCTTCCATGCCTATTATCCCTTGATCGACGCGCAGAGCTACCAGATCACGCAGTTGCAAAAACTGGTACCCACGCACGAGATCCTCTTAGCGGTGCAGACCTGCATCGGCGTGCCCAAGATGAGCGGCGCGACCGCGACGCGCGTCACCATCACCTGCCCCACCACCGGCACCGCCGGCTGGGATTGGCCCGCCGCCGCGCTCAGCGGCCTGGCGCAGATGGTCGTCGGCCTCAGCCCAGCAGAGGCGCGGCAGGTGCTGGGCGCGCTCCCTGGCATCGTCCCCGGCTCGGTGCAGATCGCGCTCAGCAATGGCGCGCTGTTGCCGAGCAACGCCGGAGCGATGACGGTGCAAGCGACCTCGTGAGCGCAGTTAGTTGGCCTGGGAGCCGCTATTCGCGACGAAGCGTGCCCCGATGATGCTGACAATCGCCAGCGCGAAGAAGACCAGTGCATGCTTGAAATGCGCCCCCGTCGGGTCATCTGAAACCAAAAATTTCGTGGGACCAGGGATGAGGTAATAGACGCCGATGGCGGCGAAGATGACGAGAAGGGCGATGCCCCCCAGGTAAGCGGGCTTCATGATGCGGTAACTCCTGTTCCGGATTCGCTGTGTGGTGGGCGACATGCCCCAGCGCGGCCAGTATACCAGGGCAGTTCACCCAAGACAAGCCACATAGGAACGATGGCGCACCCGCGCTGCCCACCCGCACACCAGCCAGCCACCTTGACACGGATGAGATACTTTCTTAAGAATGTCGTTGCGCGCCTGCATGCTGGCGCGCAGCGAGCGGCATGGTAAGGTAGGGAAACCGATGTGGCAGGGCGGTCAGCAATGGCTCACGGCTCAATGGACGCGTGGACAAGCGGTGTGGCTGCGGCTGCGCCAACAGGCGTTCAGCGTCGACGCGACCGATTTCGCTGAGGGTACGCCACAGGCGATCATCGAGCGGCGGCATCGTGCCTTTTTGCAGATCGTCTTGGTCGGCTGTTGTCTGCTCCTGATCGCATTCATCGTCATTCAATCGCTTTTCTTGCGGCATACGCCGACCTTCATGCGCCTCTCGGTGGCGTGTTCGCTGCTGCT
>JBBQSR010000687.1:0-1783 GCA_038234855.1 Ktedonobacterales bacterium
CGGAATAATCCTTGCGCCCGTCGCGGTTCTGCGCGGCCAGGCCCTCTTTTTCGGCGTGGTGCAAGATGGCGCGCAGGGTGCGGCGTAGGTCGCGAGGCGTCGCCACGGCCTCATTCACCACCAGGCCGGTGACGATCTGGCGGGCCGATTGCCGGGACACGCGCGTCTTTTTGCGGTTCACCGTGAAGTGTTCTTCGCGGATGATGCGTTCCGTCACGAAACGCAGTTTTTGCACGACATCGGGGTTGTCGCCCGAGAAGACCAGATCGTCCGCATAGCGCGTGTAGGTGAAGTCAAAGGCCCCCGCCAGCCCCGTCAGGCGGCGGTCCAGTTGCCACGTCACCAGATTCGCCAGGGTGGGGCTGGTGGGCGCGCCCTGCACCAGATGGCGCGGGCCAACGCTGATGAAGTAGCGCGTGCCATCGCGCATATATTCCTCGCGGTCATATTCGGTGCACAGCAGCGCCAGCGTCGAGGCCACCGCGTAAGCGTAGCCCAGCGCGATCAGCATCCCGCGCACGCGGGCGAAGGTGATGCTGGGAAAGAAGTCTTGCAGATCCAGCTTCAGCACCACCGCCTTGCCGACGTGCTGCCGCGCATTCGTGACGGTCGATTTCCCCGGCACGAAGCCATGCGCTGCCAGCGCCACGGGCACGCGCCCCAGCACGTCGATCAACACCTTGCGTTGCAGCGCCTTCAATTCCTGCTTGGGCGCGAGGATGACGCGTTCGCCCCCGCTGCGCTTCGGCACGACGCGGCGCACATAATGCCAGGTCGTCTCCGCCGCCTTGTCAAAGGTGAACCAGCGCAGTCGCCCTAGCGACACGCCCAGCAGATCCGCGATATCTTGCTCGCTGTACAGCAACGGCAGCCCCAACCGCGCCAGCTTCTCGGCATCCGTCGCGCTGGCCTCACCGCTGTTGGCGATGCCCCACAACTCCTCGCCAAAGGCCGCGCGGTCGCGCTTGGCCCGTGCGGCCAGATCATCTGGCGAATACGCGGTGCCGTTGACCGTCACCGTTGGGGTGGGGACCTCAGGCGCGACGGGGGGTACATCCACTGGGGCGGCGACGGGTGTTTCCACCGCCGTTGATGGCGCGGGGATCGTGGGCACCAGCACCGTGGGTGGCGCGGGTTCCGGTGCCGTCGGGTGGATGGCCTGGACAACGGCGCTGGCGGCCTGGGCCACCTGCTCGACCTGGATGGGCGTCTGCAAGGGCAGCGCCGCCGAGGGCACGATGGGCATCTCAGGCGGCACGGGGGCGGCGGGGGCCGCTGGCGACGCCGCGGGGGGCGGGGCCTCCGCGACGAGCGCCGACTCTGGGGCGTTGCGGCGAAAGAGTCGCCGGAAAAAGTTCGCCATCGGTATCAATCAACTTTCGGTAGAAGGATTATTCAGCGATGTCGTCCGTGTCATCATCGTCATCGTCGTCGGTGTCATCATCGTCGTCGTCATCGTCGCTCTCGTCGTCCCAGTCATCGTCATCCCCCACGTCAGTCGAGGTGATGACCTGGTTCGCGGGGTCAGGCGCGTCGAAGGCCAGCCGCGTAGCCAAGATGTGCTCGCAGGGGCCGCGCGTCATCAGATGCATGCGAAAGAAGGTGCACTGGCATTTGCCATAGCGCAGCCGCCCATTCTCGTCGATGCCCACCGTCACGGTGTAGTCGATGTCGTCATGTACCAGCGCCAGCACCTTCGTGCTGGCCCCCGACCCCGCGACGGCGCGCACGACGACCTTGCCGCCCTCCAGCAGCCCCTGCGCCTGTGCCAGACGCGGATCGC
>JBBQSR010000688.1:0-1780 GCA_038234855.1 Ktedonobacterales bacterium
CGGGCGAGGGCAGCGCCTTGCGGTCGACCTTGCCATTGTTGGTCAGCGGCAGCGCGTCCAGCACCATGATCACCGCTGGGATCATATATTCCGGCAGCCGCGCTTTCAGGAAGTCGCGCAGTTCGGGGACAAGGCTATTGGTGGTTTCCGCGCCCATCGGGTTCGTCGTGTAGGCGCTCCATGGTTGAATCGCCATGGCGGTGGGCGGCGTCACCACCAAAGCCCCATCGCCATCCGATGCCTGGCGGATGAACTCAACATCAAAGCTATCGACCGCGTCGGACCACAGCACCCGCACCTCGTAGGGTAGGGCATCGGACATGCGCCACAGGTCTTCGGGGTCCACCCCGGCCTCGGCGGCGTTTTCGCCCAGACGTTGCCATAGCTCGCCGACGCTGCCCTTGAGCGCGTCGTTCGCCAGCAACGCCGTCGCCCGTGTGTCGGTCAGCACGCGCGCGTTGGGGATGCCATGCACTACCAGCAATTCCGGCTGCTCGCGGGCCAGCCGCTCACGTAGGGCATCCAGGCTGAGATTATCGGTTGCCCAGTCGAGTTGCGCGAAGTCCGTGACGGCGCGCACGGGGCGGCCCACGTGCAGCTTCACATCATAGCGGAAGCGCGAAAGTTCGTTCTGGTGGCGACCGCCCTTCAACTGCGTTTCCACATAGGTGATCTGGGGCATCTGGCGTTGCAGCGCGACGAAGAAGGCCGGATCGATCACCAGTTCGTTTTCCTGGGCGATGCGCTTCTGCACGCGCCCACGTAGTTGGTCATTCAGCAGCGACAGCGGGGCTTGTCGCAACTGCACCGAGGTGTGGAAGGATTCGAGCAACGGCAGACTGCGCACATCCCCGACGAAGACGCTGCCGCCCGGCGCGACCATCTGCACCGCGCCCTCTAGCACGCGCAGCAGGTAATCGACGCTGGGGAAATATTGGATGACCGAATTGATGACGACCACATCGAAGGTGCCGCGCTGTGCCGCCAACGCGCCGCTGAAATCGTCGCCCTCGCGTTGCAGCAGCGTCACCTGCGACAGGCCCTTGGCCGTCACCTGGGCGCGGAGGTTCGCCAGCACCTTGGCCGAGAAATCGACGCCCCAGTACGCCTCGCAACTGGGCGAGATGGGGAAAAGCAACAGTCCGGTGCCACAGCCGATCTCTAGCACCCGCTTGGGCTGCTGCGCGCGGATGCGCTCGACGATGCGGTCTTCCCATTCGTGCATCTCGTTCGCGGGGATGGGCTGGCTGGTGTAGCTGCTGTTCCAGCCCGCCAGGCTGACGGGTTCGCTGCTGTCGGCGACATCGGCATAGATCGTGTCCCATACCTGCTGCCAGTGGGCGACCTGCTCAGCGAACCACTCTTCGGACTGCGCGGGGTCGCCGTCCACCTGCTGATACTTCTTGCGGGTGACGTAGGCCAAGAGGCGCTTACTGTCGGTGCCGCCCTCGGCGTCTTTGTCGTCGCGCACCACCGCGACGGCCTCGCGCACGGCGGGGTGGTTTTGCAGCACCGCCTCGATCTCGCCCAGTTCGATGCGGAAGCCGCGCACCTTCACCTGCGAGTCTAGCCGATTCAGATATTCGATGGTGCCATCCGCGCGGTAGCGGGCCTCGTCGCCCGTCCGGTACAGCCGCGCATCGGGATTCGCCGCGAAGGGATCGGGGATGAAGCGTTCCGCTGTCAGGTCCGGTCGGTGGCGATAGCCGCGTGCCAGCCCATCGCCGCCGATGTAGAGTTCCCCCGGCACGCCGACCGGGACGGGCTGCAAGCGCGGATC
>JBBQSR010000689.1:0-1779 GCA_038234855.1 Ktedonobacterales bacterium
GGGGCGTCAGGCGTCGCACCATTCGCGCGTGAACCACCGTTCCCCATGGCACCCAGGGCGGCGGCGATGGCGGCGACAGCGGCGGGGGTGATGCTTGGCGCATCGTTGCTGGTGGTGTCTTCCGCGCGGGCGAGATGGCCGTCGCGTAGGTCAGCGTCCCACGTGTCGGCGATGAAGCTGAGCGAGAGGTCGCCCGCGATGAAGCGCGGATGTGCCATGGCGTACTGCGCGAAGGGGATGGTGGTGCGTGTCCCCGCGATGACGTACTCTCGCAGCGCCCGTTGCGTGCGGGCGATGGCGGTGGCGCGGTCTGGACCCCAGACGATCAGCTTGGCGAGTAATGAGTCGTAGAAGAGCGAGAGCGGCATGCCGGGGTACAGCGCGCTGTCGACGCGCACGCCTGGGCCAGATGCCTCGCGCAATTGCGCCACCGTGCCTGTCGCGGGCAGGAATCGGTTATAGGGGTCCTCAGCGGTGATGCGGCACTCGATGGCATGGCCACGAAAGATGACCTCGTCCTGACGCAACGAGAGGGGCAGCCCCGCCGCCACGCGCAATTGCTCGCGCACGAGGTCGAGGCCGGTGCACCATTCGGTGACGGGATGCTCCACCTGCAACCGGGTGTTGACCTCCATGAAGTAGAACTGGCGGTCGGGGCCGAGCAAGAATTCGACGGTGCCCGCGTTGACGTAGCCGCACCGCTGGGCCAGCGCCACCGCAGCGCCCGTGATGCGCGATCGCAACTCGGGGTCCAGCGCAACGGAGGGCGATTCCTCGACCAGCTTTTGGTTGCGGCGTTGCAGCGAACATTCGCGCTCACCCAGGTGAATGACGTTGCCGTGGGCATCCGCCATGATCTGCACCTCGATGTGGCGGGCTGGGGCAATGGCTTTTTCGAGATAGACGCTCTCATCGCCAAAAGACGCCTTCGCCTCGGCGCGCGCCTGGGCCAGCGCGGACGCGATCTCGTCGGGGCCGTACACGAACCGGATGCCCTTGCCACCGCCACCCGCCGCCGCCTTGAGCAGCACGGGATAGCCGATGCGGTCGGCCAAGGTGCGGGCCTCGGCGGCATCCGCGACGTCGTTGTTGACGCCGGGGGCGATGGGCACGCCTGCCTCGATGGCGATGCGCCGCGCCGAGGTCTTTTCGCCTAATGCGCGCTGCACGCTGGCGGGCGGCCCCACGAAGATGATGCCCGCGTCGGCGCACGCTTGGGCGAAATCCGCGTTCTCCGAGAGGAAGCCATAGCCGGGGTGGATCGCCCCCGCGCCGCTCGCCCGCGCCGCGTCGATGATGCGCGCGATGTTGAGATAGCTGGCGCTGGCGGCGGCGGGGCCGATGTGTACAGCGCTATCCGCCAGCCGCACGTGGGTGGCGTCGCGGTCGGCATCGCTATAGACCGCGACGCTGCGCAGCCCCAGGTCGCGACAGGCGCGGATGATGCGCACGGCGATCTCGCCACGGTTCGCGATGAGGACGGTCGTGAAGGGGAAACGCGCGCCTTCGGCGGCGAGGGGATTCGGCATCGATAGCTCCTCTGGTGGGTCCAGCATTCGGTGCCCTTATGGTATGCGCGGGGATGGTGCAATTGCAAGGTCGCTGCCGATGGTCGTACAAACCACACGTGTTATGCTGAACCCAAATAGCACCCTCTAGGAGCAAGGAGCAATGATGATGAGTGAGGCACAGACCCTCGCCGGGAAAGTGGCGGTCGTCACTGGGGCCAGCCAGGGCATTGGCGCGGCGGTGGCCGAGGAATTGGCCCGTCAGGGCGCG
>JBBQSR010000690.1:0-1773 GCA_038234855.1 Ktedonobacterales bacterium
CACGACGACGCCAGCCGCACGGCGGGGATGCGCATGGCCGTCGGCGCGGCCTCGTCGGTACGGGCGGGCGGCTCCTCGAAGTTGTCGGTGCGCAGGTCCAACCCCACCGCGATGGCGATCAGCGTCATGAGGATCTGCCACTCACCCGCGCTGAAAAAGTGGGCATCCAGGATGTCGATGACGAAAGTCACCGTCAAGATGGTGAAGATGGCGGTGACGACGTGGCGGTTGAAGCCATTCACTTTTTGGCGAATCTGCCAAATGCGCCGCATGACGATGACGATGAAGGCGATGAAGGCCGCCACATAGATCAAACCGCCGCGATAGAGCAGCAGCAGGTAGAGGCTCTCGGTGCTGCCAAAGGCGAGGACGGGGTAGTCAAAGTTTGGCCGCACGCCAAAGATCAGCGACGCTGGGTGCAGCAAGACCGTCTGAAAAACGACGTCCCAGTGGGTCCAGCGAGCCACCCAGGTGTTCGGGACGGCGGAAGTGTTGCCAGCCCCAGCGGCGGCCTTGCCGAACTGGTATTGCAAACGTTCGATGATGACCGGGGTGAGGGCGATGGCACCGACCACTGCCACACCCATGGCGTACAACGTGGTGCGAGCCAGCTTGCCATTCAAGCGCCACGCCACCACGTAGCCCAGCACGATGGCGAGAAAACCAGCGGTGCTGAGGGTCGAGAGCAACGCGACGACATTGAAGGCCAGGAAGCCGATCAAGATCCAGTTCCATCGCCGTCCCAGCGTCTTCACGCCCTCATCGGTCGTCTGGATCTGGTTGATGAGCAAGACGATGTACGCCGAGATCGCCGCCAGGATCTCCCAGCCGCCCACCAGCGAGGTCGCGCGATGGATGACGGGGCTTTCCGCCGTCTCATAGGTGGGGAAGAAGGTCAGCAAGAAGTCTTCGACGCCGGGGAATTTGGCGATCTGCAAGACGCCGATGATGCTGATGAGCGAGACGACCACCAGGATGACGCGCGTCATGGTCGGCAGTTTCGACGGCAGCGCCAGGGCTTCGAGCACCACGCGATACATCAGGAAATATTCGATGGGTCCGGCGAGCGCGTTGAGCATCTCTTTCGAGAGGTACAATCCCTCGATGACCGCTTTCAGCAGGGGCAGCACCGTCCCAGCGATGATCAGCAGCCCAAAGGCGACATCCACGGGCGTGACGGCGAAGGAATAGTCGCGACGGAGGATGCGCCGCAGCACCAGCAGCCCGACCATTCCCCCCAGCAGCAGGTCGCCGGGCTTCAGCCCCACGATGCCGCGCGCGGTCGCCGCGAGGAGCACGGACCCGGTGAAAAGCGTATACGCGCCATAGGCCAGCCATGTCCGTTCGCGGAACCCCTGCGCTAACGCGCCCAGCGAAAATCGTGCTGTGCTCTGTGTCATCCGTTGTCCCGCTGCCGTCATCACTACTCCCCTTGCTCACGCGCGCTTGTGATCTATCAAAATCCACTCCATTGTAGCAAATGGCGACGCGGATGCCTATCCCCCTAGGACTGTCGCGCGTCACACGCAAAGAGGCGGGGCGGAATCCCCGAAAGATTCGCGCCCCGCTGAGGTGCTGTTTGGTCATGGCTAGCGATGGGTGGTGCGATTGGTGCCCACGCCCACCGCGCGCAGGACCAGCAGCAAGATCACCGCGCCGACGAATGCCACGAGCAGACTCCCCAGGTTGAAGCCAGTGAAGCCAAAGGTGCCCGGCAACAGCAGCGACAGCACGAAGCCGCCGATGACCGCGCCAACGATGCCGATGACGATG
>JBBQSR010000691.1:0-1772 GCA_038234855.1 Ktedonobacterales bacterium
CCGCTGCGATGATCTGCGACCAGACCGCGTAGCCATCATCGATCAGGGACAATACGCGCGCTTCCATCTCGGCCTGGGGCATCTGCGCCAGCACCGCGTCGCGCAGGTCGCGGCTATTGTAGGGCACATTGTCTTGCTGTACCCACCAGTCCCACAGGGGGGCTGACCAGTCCGCGCCACCATGCAAGCGGATGGCACGCGACCAGCCTGTGACCAAAGCCGCCTGATAGGGATTGCCCACCGTAGCGATAACCAGATCGGCGGGCGACGCGCCCAGGCGCTGCACCCAATGGTCGGGCGGCACAGAGCCGAGCACCTGTTGCAGCAGCCAATCACTTTTCGCGGTGCCACGGGGCGGATCGTTGCTGAGGCCGTCGCGCGCGAAATCCGCCGCCCAGGTGATGCGGTTGGCCAGGTGCAGCGCGCCGGGGGTATAGCCCGTCACCATGGCATCGGCGCGGGCCGTCATGCGCGCCACGAAAGCCGAGGTCGTCATGCGGGCCAGCACGGCGGCAGCGGCATCGCGCACACGCTCGACCTTGTCATCGAGCGCGGCTTCGAGGAACGGCTCATCCTCGGGGGTGAGGTTGGTCGCCAGCGCGATCAACAGGTCGGCGCGCATGTCGGCTTTTTCGCGTCGCCACGTCGCGGCGAACCATTCGCGCGACCGGGCCGGCTCCGCCGCGCGCAAACGGGCAAAGACCTCGACCCGCTGCGAGGGCTGGCCCTCTTGCCAGAGGGTTTCCGCGTCGGCGGGGAGCGCCTCGCCCGCAACGGGCACCTCGGCGGCCCAGGCCCACGCGCTGTTGAAGCGCGCCAGCCACTGCCCGCGCGCCCCCAGGACGCGCCGCAGGCGTGGCCGCAACTCCGCCGACAGTCGCCCCCCCAGCACCGATGGCACCAATTCCGGCGGCAGCCGCTGCCCATGGGCGATTAGGCGATCCAGCGCCTCGGGCAACAGTTCGGGGTGATGCTTCAAGAGCACGCTCACCACATCGGCGGCACCGGGGCTGCACGCCACCAGAGATTCAGCGGGCGCGGGGTCAGGCAGCGGCTCGGTGCGCCGCGCGGGCACCAGCCCCGCCTCGCGATAGATGGCGAGCGCCCCCGCGCGCAGCAGCAGGGCGCGCTCACGTTCGGTGTCGCCGAGCGCCGCCACCAGGGCATCCACCGGGGTGCCGGTCGTTTGGTCCGTCGTCGTGGCCTGGGCGGTGCCGACCAGGGCCATCCGCGTGAGGCTATCCATCTAGATCGCTCCCCCTAATATGGTGTAGGTGCCATTGGCCAGCACGCCCAGCGGGCGCAGGTGTTCGCCATCCCATTCGTTCGCGACATCGACGGGCCGCCCGCCCGAGACGGCCAGCAGCCGCCAATGATCCTCGCCTGCCAGGGGCAGCAGGGCACCCGTGCTGTCGTGCAGCCACCACTGCCCGCCGTTGTTGGCGCAGAGCGGCGTCACATCGCGCAGCACGGCCAGCCGTCGCGTCGCCTGCCAGGGCTGACGTGCCAGCAGCGCGGCCATCTCGCCCAGAAAGGCGCTGATGGTCGGCGCACCGGGCAGCCGCTCGGTGATGGTGCTCAGCCCGTCCATCTGGCGCGACTCGATGCGCGCCCGCACCGGCACCGCCCCTGGCCAATAGCGCACCTCGCCGCGAAAGCGCGTGGTCGGCACGATGATCTCAGGGAAGGGCGCGCCCATCGCGGAGGTCTGCATGATGAAGGCGGGCCGTCCGCTGGTCAGCCCCAACAGCCACGAACGTTGATAGCGGACC
>JBBQSR010000692.1:0-1762 GCA_038234855.1 Ktedonobacterales bacterium
CTCCGGGCTATGGTAACGCCTATGTCATGCCCTTGACGGTGTCTGCCCCGACGAATGGCCTTGCCATCACGTCCATGATCTTGGGCATCGTCAGCTTGGTATTTTTCTGTGCGTGGTATCTCTCGTTGCCAGCGGGCATCACAGGCATCATCCTCGGCGCGATCGGCCTCAACCAAATCAATAAAGGCAATTATTCCAGCGCGAGCCGTGGCATGGCCATCGCGGGCTTGATCACGGCGGGTATTGGCATCGTCGTCACTCTGCTGCTGGTGATCTTCGTCTTCTCCTTGTTTAGAACCCTCAGCACCTACAGCTATTCCAGCTACTAGCGCCGCTCGGGCACCAGGGGGAGTGGGCGATGCTCGCCGCCCTTGGTGCCTTTTGCTGGAACGGAATTGTGGTAGGGCATCGCTGTGTATGATTGTACTGGACATTGTCAGTAGCGGCTCCTCCATAGCCCACATCGCCCCCTTCTTTGCACATTTGCCCCTCGTGCGCGTTCAATGACGTGACGATAGGGATGAGTGATGCTATTGCACAAGAAGGGCGATTATGAACGACGAGCCATTGTTGCTGGCGACCTGCCGCGCCGAACCGAACTCTACGGATGTCCATAACCATGTGCCGTTGCCCGCCGGGGAATATCGCTTGCAGGTCGTGGCGCATCGGCGCGAGGCGCAGGCCGACGCGCGCCACTGCCGCACCTGCGTGGCCGGGTCGCCCTTCGTCACGCGGCATCAGGTGCACGCGCTGCCCTCGGGCGATGTCGTCATCGTCGTGCATGGCTTCAATTGCACGCAGCAGTCGGGCATCGAGACGGCCTTCAATGTGCGCGATGCCCTGGCGGCGTGGGGGCTGGCGGTGGCCCCGCCGCCTGCTGCCGCGACGCCCCCAGCGACCAGCGGTGGGGTGCAGGTACTTGGCTTTACCTGGCCGTGCGAGCACACACTCTTTCCGGGCTACATGGCGGATAAAGAGGCGGTGGCGCGGTTCGCGGCCTTTTCGCTGGCGAACCTTATCACCGATCTGCATCGCGCGGAGCCGGGGCGGCGCATCCACCTGATCGCGCATAGCATGGGCTGCTTCCTCTCGCTGAAGGCGTTCAACATGCTGGCGGTGCTGCATTCGACGCAGGGGGCCGAGGTCGAGGCACTGCTGAGCACTGTCACGTGGTTGGCCCCCGATATCAACGCCGACGCGCTAGAGCGGTCCACGCCGGGATCGCTGCGGGTGCGGGCGTGGCGGCACCCGGCGCACTGGCTGTTGGCACAACGGATGGCGATGCGCTTCGCCCGCCCGCAGCGCGAAGATGAGCCAGCGGTCCCCGTCCCTGATGCCGCCACCGCTCCAGCGCACCCCGACACGGCGCATCCCGACGCGGCGCATCCGCTGGATGGCTATGGCTACGCCGCGCTCGATGTAGTGCGGCAACTGCACATCTATTCGTCGCTGCGCGATGAGGCGCTGTGGGCATCGCCGCTCGCCAACCATGTCACCGAGGAATCGGGCAGCGCGTCGGGGAGCATTCGCCTGGGGTGGTGTGGGCCGCTGCATCCGCATCTGGTGGTGGTGCCTGACGGCCATCAGGGCCATCGCACGCGCGAGGTGGCGTTGATCGACTGCACCAGCATCATCAGCGAGCATGGCGGCTATTTCTTCGATCCGGCGGTGGGGCACGACCTGGCGGCGCGGCTGGCCCATGCCCAGGGATGGTCGCAGCCGACGCCGCCCCCCGCGCGGCACCCCTTGGCCGCGTGGCACG
>JBBQSR010000693.1:0-1760 GCA_038234855.1 Ktedonobacterales bacterium
ACGAACTGCCGGTCGGGCCGTTCGGGAACCTCGGTCACGGTGGTGGGCTTGTCATGCGAAAAGCTCTCGAAGATCTCGCGCAAGCGCAGCAACGGCAACACCTGGCCGCGCAGTTCGATGGCCTCGCGGCCATTGACCGAGCGCAGCTTGTCGCGCTCGATGCGCAGTGCCTCGACCACCGAGGTCAGCGGCACGGCATAGGTCTGACCGCCGACGTTGATGAGCAACGCGCGGATGATGGCCAGCGTCAGCGGCAGCCGCACGGTGAAGCGCGTGCCCTGGCCGATCTCCGTCTCGACGGTGATGGTGCCATTCAGCCGCTCGACGTTGGTGCGGACGATATCCATGCCCACGCCCCGGCCCGAGATGTCGCTGATCTGTTCCGCCGTGGAAAAACCCGAGGCGAAGATCAGTTCCAGCGCCTCGCGTTGGCTCATGCGGGCGGCGGCCTCGGCGGTGATGATGCCCTTGCTTACCGCCTTTTGCTTGATGAACTCAGCGTTGATGCCGCGCCCATCGTCTTCCACGTCGATGACGATCTGGTTCTCTTCGTGGCGGGCGGCCAGGCGGACCTGTCCAGCCTCGTTCTTGCCGACCCGCAGGCGATCCGCCCCTGGCTCGACGCCATGGTCGATGGAGTTGCGCAGCAGATGGATGATGGGGTCGCCGATCTGTTCCGCCACGCTGCGGTCCAGCTCGGTGTCCTTGCCCTCCACGATGAAGTCGATCTTTTTGTCGACCTTTTGCGCCAGATCGCGCACCAGACGGGGGAACTTGCTGAAGACCGATTCGATGGGCAACATGCGCGAACGCATCACCTCATCTTGCAGGTCGTCGCTGATGCGCGCCAGATGGCGGCTAGTTTCGGTCAGTTCCTCGGCCAGCACCGGATCGTTGGAATGCGCGGCCAGTTTGGCCGAGATGCGCGCCAAGCGCGTGCGGTCGATGACGAGTTCGCCGACGAGGTTCATCAGCGCGTCTAGCCGCTCGACATCGATGCGGATCATGCGCGGGGCATGGGGGGCATCGGTGTGCTCGGGGGCCTTCGCGGCGGGCGCTTCCCGCGTGGGGGCGATGCTCGGCACGGCGGGCGGGGTGGGGGCAGCGGGGACGACCGGCGCGGCGACCGCACTGGGCGCGACCGCGACGGGCGCGCTGGGCGTCGGCACCGTGCTCGGCACGGTCGCGTTCGCCAGCAGATCCTCCGCTTCGGCGACCTCGACGGAGCCGAACTGGACCTCTAAGATGCGTTCGATGACGCGCTGCGCGGCGGTCGTGACCTCGTCACGGCCACTCGCCGCCGCCAGCAAGACGACCACCGGCTGCTCTGGCGTCACCTTGCCCCCCTCGATGGCCTCGATGGTCGGGCTGCTGTCGCGCACGCTGCCGACCTCGCCCAGTGCCAAGAGGATCTGTAAGGCCCGCGCGGCAGGCAGGGCACACCCCGCCGCGATGTCGGCCTCGATGCGCCACAGCGTGACCTCGGTGGCTGTCGCAGCGGCGGCGGACGTGGCGACGGCTGGGGCGCTGACCGCGTTCGTCGCCGTCACCGACTCGACCGTGACCTCCAGAATATTGCCGATGACGCTGCGGATGCGATCGGCGGTGGCGCTCACCTCATCGAGGGTGAACGTCAGGCGCTGGCCGGGCGCGACATTACCCGCCTCGACCTGTTCGCTGGTGGGGTCGCTGGCGGTCACGGTGCCCAGGCTCCCCGCCGCCAACAAGAGCTGTAAAGCCCGCACCGCTGGCAACAGGCA
>JBBQSR010000694.1:0-1754 GCA_038234855.1 Ktedonobacterales bacterium
ATTCAATGACTTGATGGGCTGGCACCGTCTGGTGCTGCTCCGCATGGTGGCGGAGGGCTGCCCCTGGCTAGATTGCTGGCGCACCTCCTGCATCGCCCTCACCACCTGGCAGGATGTGGTCCCTCATGATGGCCTCGCTCAGGTCTGCCGCGATTTGGTCGCCAAAGGGTTGATCATGGACCTCGGCGAGGCGGATCTCGGCGTGTACCGCCCTACCGTCGCGGGGGTGCACCTCGTCGCCTCCTGGCTCCAGTACTTCCTCGCCTACCCGCCAACGGGGGTGTGCGCCGATGCATGACGCTCTCGATCCCCTGGTGCGGGCCTGGATCACATTACTCGATTCCGTGGAGGTGCTGCGCCGCACCGCCTCGGGCCGCGACCCTGGGGCTTGTGACCGCGTGGGCAAGGCGGTCGATCTGCTGCTACGCCACGAACATACCCTGACCGATGCCCAGCGCTCACTCGCCCGCCGGACGGTGTGGCTCCGCGACAATCCCGAGTCGTTGCCCGATGACCGCGCGACCTGGGGCCGCTGCACCTGCGCCACCTGTCTGCGTGCGCGCCTCCGCAAGGGGGTGATGTTCACCTAGCGTGCCCTCGGCCAGCATCTCGGCCTCGTCATGCGATGCGCGGCTGGCAGCCCCGCCCCGTCTGCCCCCATTCTCTCACCCCTCAGCTGAGGGGAGAAAGCGACTACCCCCAGTGATTGACGCATTCTTCACCATCGACAACTTCATCACGATGCCGATGCCCGTTCTCGACGAGACTGAGCAAGGCTACCACCTCGAACAACGCTTGCAAGTCAGTGGCAAGTCCGCCGCCGATGAGAAGCAGATCATGGTCGAATTCCAGATCGGCGAGCAGTATCCCGAAACCCCCGGCGAGGGCGAACTGACCAAGTGGATGGAAGACGGCGAACTGCTGCATGCCTTCTGCCTCAACGTCGTCGCGCGCCCCTTCGCCCAGAAAGAGGATGAAGAGTCCCGCAAGAAGTACCGCCGCGTTGGCAAAGAGGTCAAGATCGGCGACACCATCGCCCACCTCGACACGATGATCGTCTACAACGGCTACCGCATGATCCCGGTGGCGAGCAACCCCGACCCCATCGAGATCCTCAAAACGGTGCATGGGGCCTACAAGCGTCGCCAGCGCGATTATCTCACGCGCCGCAACGCCGAAAAGCTCAATGACCGCATGGCACAGATCCCCACCCAGGTCGAGGAAATGAAGAAGCGCCGCGCCGCCCAGCAGCAAGCCCAGGCCGCGAATGCTCCCACGCCCCCCGCTGCCGATGGCGCGGCCCCCAACGGTCGCCGCCGCTAGTTCCCTTGGGGGTGTGGTGCGCCATGCCCCCGCCCATTGCATCTCAAAGGAGTATTCATGTTCGGACGCAAACGCCACGCTGAGGACGGCGTGGCCCTGGCCCTCAAACAACTCGAACAACAGAATGCTGGCCTCGTGCGGCTGGCGCATTTCTTCGCGGGGTTGCTCGTGATCGCTACCTCGGTGGCCTCACTCATCGCCCTGGCGGGCGATACCGTGCAAGCGGTGGTGAGCGAGATCCAACATCACCCCGACCAACTGCGGGTACCCATCCTCGCCTCGATCTGCATCACCTTCTTTCTGGTGCTCGCCATGGATACCGGCATGCTCCTCGCCGCCGGGCAGGTGCGCGTCAAGCTGGCTCGCCATGCCAAGATCGGCAACATGGCCTTCGATCTGGTCATCCTGATTGGGGTGGCCTTGCTGGAAGC
>JBBQSR010000695.1:0-1742 GCA_038234855.1 Ktedonobacterales bacterium
TCGCGCGGGGTCCGTCAGCAAGGTGTTTACCGCCACCGCCGTCATGCAGCTCGCCGAGGAAGGCAAGTTAGACCTCCACACAGATGTGAGCACGTATCTCCGCGCCTTCAAGATACCCGCGACCTTTCCGCAGGCCATCACGCTCACGCATCTGTTGACGCACACCGCCGGTTTCGAAGAGCGGAACGTTGGCTTCCTCACCTACGACCCCCACGGGCCGCAACCCCTCGGGACGTGGCTGGCGGCGCACATGCCCGCGCGCATCTATCCCCCTGGGCAAACCATCGCCTATTCGAACTATGGCAACTCGCTGGCGGGCTACATCGTCGAGGTCGTTTCGGGTGAACCCTACGCCACCTACATCCAGCGGCACATCTTGGCTCCGCTGCACATGGACCGCAGCACCTTCGCCCAACCGCTGCCCGCGCCACTTGCCACGGCACTGGCACAGGGCTATCGCGTCAGCGATACCGGCTATCAGGCCCAGCTCTTCGAGATGGTCCAGGTGGCCCCGGCGGGGTCGCTCAGCACGACCGCCAGCGATATGGCGCATTTCATGATCGCCCATTTGCAAGGCGGCCAATATGGGGCGGACCGCATCCTCTCGGCGCAAACGACGCAACTGATGCATCAGCAGCAGGTCACGGGCGATCCGCAATTGCCGGGGATGGCCTATGGCTTCTATGAACTCGATATCGACGGGCATCGCATCCTCGCGCACAACGGCGGCACGGTCGCCTTCGAGAGTCTGCTGGTGCTGTTGCCTGAGCAAAACAGTGGGTTCTTCGTCTCGACCAACAGCGATAACGGGGGCGGTTTGATCAACGGGGAACTGCTGACGGCCTTTGTGGATCGCTATCTGGGGGCGACCACCCCGGCGGCGGTGCCCGTGCCAGCGGAGTTCGCCGAGCGCGCCAGCCACGTGGCGGGGAGCTATTGGACGACACGGCGCTCGATGACCACCATCGAAAAGATCGCGTCCCTGGTCGGCGAGGCGTCGGTGCGCGACACGGGGAATGGGACGATCGTGGTGAATCTGGGGACGACGGACATCCGCGCGGTCGAGATCGCCCCCTGGACGTACCGGGAGGTCGATGGCACGAAACTCTTCGTCTTTCACCACGATAGCCAGGATAACGTCACCGCGCTCTATGTCGGCCTTGGTCCCTTGGAGTGGACCAAAATCGCCTGGTACGAAACGCGGACGTTTCATCTGGGGGTGATCGCGTTGAGCCTGGTGATCTTCCTCAGTGCGCTGGTTGGTTGGCTCATCCGTTGGTGGCGTCTGCGCCGGACCGCGCAGCCTCAGCAAGTACGCTGGGCACTGGTCATTGGCTGGTCGACCTGCCTGCTCTTCATCCTGGGAAGCGTGGCACTGGTCGTCGCTTTGGCGAACCTTGAGCCGACGGATGCCTCTGCGCTGCTGTACATCGCGCTGACGACGTTAGTGGCCGCTGCCGTGCTCACCGTGGGCATGCTGGTGAGCGTGGTGCGGATGTGGCGCACCGCCATGCCGGTGCTGCGGGTGCATTATGCCCTGGTAACGCTCACCGCGCTGGCCTTTGTGGGGGAACTGCAATTCTGGAACTTCCTCGGCTGGCATTTCTGAGATAGTGTCCCCACCACGTGCTTGGGCCGTTGGGCTGGGGCGTGCGCGGTGCATGGCATGTGGGCGGCGTATATCAGGCGATGCGTTGAGCCGCCCCTGCCAGCAACGCAGGGCGCACAAAGAGCATGCAGGA
>JBBQSR010000696.1:0-1730 GCA_038234855.1 Ktedonobacterales bacterium
CGGCGTGTACGCGACACGCGGCGGCGCGAAGAAGCTGGCCGGGTCAGCCACCCGCACGCCATTCCAGCGAATCACCCCGGCATCGGCGGGGACCAGCCCCAGCAGCGCCCGCACCAGCGTCGTCTTGCCCGACCCGATCCGCCCGGTGATGACGGTAAAGGACCCGCGCTCCAGCCGCAGGTCGACCCCGCCGATGCCCCGTGCCGACCCCGGATAGTGATATGTCAGCCCCGCCGCCGTCAGCACCGCCAGCGTATCGGCGGCGGTGGCAGGGATGGCGGGCAGCGGCGGCGGATCGCCCCGCAGGTAGAGCGGCGCGTGGGCGACGGGGGTACCCGTTGGCGCGCCCGCCAGCAGCCGCTCGATGCGCTCATACGAGACACCCACCTTCTTGAGCTGTGCCGTCATCTCGCCAAAGAAGACCATGCCACCCGCTACACGCGTCAGGTAGCTGACGAAGATGGCGAAGTCGCCGATGGTAAAAGCCCCCGACCGCACCAACCCCGTGCTCAGCAACAACACGATGCCGATGGCGACATTCGCGACGTTGCTGTTGAGCGACCGCAGAATCTCGCGCAGCAGGCTGTCGCGTAGCGCCGCGCCCCGCCGCCCATCGTTGATGGCCCGGAAGCGCGCGATGACGCCCTCCTCTGCGGCGGCCAGCTTCACCGCCTGGGCCGCGCCGAAGATCTCGCCGATGTGGTCGGTGACACGCCCCGTCGCCTCGCGCATCGCCCGCCGATAGCGTTTGATGGGCTTGGTCAGCGCGTTGGTGACGAAGATGAGCAGGATGAACGGCACGCACACCGCCAGCGTGATGGCGTGATTGATGCTGAACATCACGACCACGCTCACCACCGCGAAGATGGCGATGCCCCCGAAGTCGACCCACCCCTCGATGGAATCGCTGATCTCCACCACGTCATCGCGGAAGCGGCTGATGGCCTCGCCCGGCGAATCTGGCAGGGGATGCGTCCCTGGCCCCTCCATCAACCAAGCCAGCATGTTGCGGCGGATGAGCGCCTCCATCGTGTACCAGAACGTGATCCAGATGACCTGCGCGCCCGCGAAGATGGCGACGCGCACCAGCGTCGTCGCCACCAGCAGCGCGATGACCGTCCACACATTCAGCCCCGCCGTCCCATGGTGCGTCAGCGCGTCGAAATACGCCCCGATGATCAGCCCGGTGATGACGGGCGAGCCGTGAAAGACCGACCACGCCAGGCAGTTCAGCGCGAAAAGCCGGAAATCATAGCGCAAGAGCCGCCAGAGAAATTGGCGTGTCTTCATGCCAGCACCTCCTCTAGCCCGCGCCGCAGCAGCGCGTGGAATCGTGAGTCGTGGTCGGCCACCAGCGCGGCGCGGTCGCCCATCTCGCTGATGCGCCCGCGCTCCAGCATCATGATGCGGTCGGCGCGTTCCACCGTCGCCAGCCGATGCGCGATGATGATGGCCGTGCGCCCCGCCAGCAAGCGATCCATCCCGCGTGCCAGCAGTGCCTCGGTGGCGGGGTCTAGCCGCGACGTGGGTTCATCTAAGATGACTAGGCCGGGGTCGCGCAGCATGACGCGGATGAAGGCGAGCAACTGCGATTCCCCCGCCGACAGGCCGCTGCCACCCGCCTCTAGCGCGGTGTCTAGCCCATCTGGCAGCCGCGCCAGCCAGCCCTCTAGCCCCATCACCGCGATGGCGGCGTGGATCTGCGCGTCGCTGATGCTGGCATCAAAAAA
>JBBQSR010000697.1:0-1723 GCA_038234855.1 Ktedonobacterales bacterium
GCTGCTCAAGCAGGTGGTCATCTCGCTTTTCGGCGCGTTCCTGGTGTCGGATGTCGCCATCGCGTATTTCAATCTCGCCTTCCAGTTGACGCATGCCGCCGCGTATCTGTTGATCTCGGGGCTGGGCGGCGTCGGGCTGGCGGCAATGTCGGCGGCGTATTCGGGGCAGGACCGCGCGGGGCTGGCCTTCGCGTGGCGGGCGGTCAGCAAGGTGCATATCTTGCTGTCGGTGCCGTTGCTGGTCTTCGTCTTCATCCACGCGGGTGCCATCATCAATGTCTTCTATACCAGCAAATATGGCCCTGCCACGCCGCTGATGCAGATCTTCCTGCTCTTCAACATCTTTTATCTGCTGGCGGGGGGCAACGCGCACCAGGCGGCGCTCTATGTGCTGGGGCGACAACGGGTGGCGCTGATCATCAACTGGGCGAGCCTGGCGGTGACGGCGGGGCTGGCTACCCTGCTCATCCCCAACCAGGGGCCGCTGGGCGGCTCGACGGGCGCGTTGATCGCCATCGGCGTCGGCCAGGCGGGCGCGGTGGTCGTGCAGTTGGCCTTTGCCTGGCGCTTGCTGCACGCGAAATACCCCATCCGCTTCAGCGCGCGGGTGTTGCTGGCGCTCGCGCCCGCGACGGCGGTGGCGTATGTCATTCACCCGAGCGCGTGGCGGGGGTTCCCGCAGCACATCGGTACGGTGCGCATCCCGTTGTCGCTCAGTGAATTGATCATTTCGGTATTGCTCTTCACCCTCGTGCTGGGGGTGGGTCTGTGGTTCGCCAAACCCATCGAGCATGTGGATGTCGACCTGCTGGCCCAGACGAATCCCCGGTTGCGCCCGATCCTCTCGCCCTTCGCCAGCGGCGCACCCAGCCCGCGCATGCTCATCAGCAAGCACCCGACGCGCCCGGTGGGCCGGAGCGACCTCAACAAGATCTCGCAGGTGCCCACGACGCGCCGCCCCAGCGAACCGACCGCCAAGAAGCCCGCCGTCCGCCTGCCCATCGAACCGCAACACATGGAAGAATGAATCCCCCACGCACGGAAGAGTGAAGGAGCGTTTCCCCCATGACCCAACCCCGTCGCACCAAGATCGTCTGCACCATCGGCCCCGCCACCAGCGCGCCCGCGCAACTGGCCGCGCTCATCAGCGCGGGCATGGATGTCGCGCGCCTGAACTTTTCGCACGGCACCCACGCAGAATATGGGCAGATCATCAGTGACCTGCGCGCCGCCAGCACCGCCGCGCGGCGCCCCATCGCCATCTTGCAGGACCTGCAAGGCCCCAAGATCCGCACCGGGGAACTGGCGAACCACCAGTCCGTCACGCGGGCCGATGGCACGCAGATCACCATCACCACGCGGCCCATCGTGGGCGACGCGACGCACCTCAGCACGACTTATGCCGCGCTACCGGGCGACGTGCGCCCCGGCGACCGCATCTTGCTCTCAGACGGCTTGATCGAGCTGCGGGTGATCACCTCGGACGCGACGGAGGTGCAGTGCCAGGTCGTGCATGGCGGCAGTCTGGCCGAGCACCAGGGCATCAACCTGCCCGGCGTGGCCGTCAGCGCGCCCGCCCTGACCGACAAGGACCGCGAAGATCTGGAGTACGGCGTGGCGCAGGGGGTCGACTTCATCGCGCTCAGCTTCGTGCGACAGGCGGGCGACCTGAGCGAGGCACGGCAAGCCATCGCCGCCGCCCAGGCGCGCACGGGCACCGACG
>JBBQSR010000698.1:0-1720 GCA_038234855.1 Ktedonobacterales bacterium
GACAGGTCGAAGTCCTTGGCGAGCGCGTCTAGCCCGACGGCGACGCGGGCCGACCATTCCAGATCCTCCGGCTGAATCTCCGCCGCGATGGGGTCGCGCGCCGCCTGGGCGAAGTCGAAGGTCGCGCGCAGCTCCTCGATCTTGGCCGCGACCTGGGGCGCGGTCACGGCTTGCACGCGCTTGACCAGGTCGTCCATCTCTAAGACCTCGATGTGGCTGCCGACCTGAGCCGACACCGACGTAAAGTCGCTGTACATATCCAGCATGCCAGGGTAGGTGTGGCCGAGGAAGCCCAGCCGCGCCCGCCGTACCGCCCGCGCCGCGCCCGCCGCCTGGCACCATTCGCCGATCTCGCCCCACGCGCGCGGGTCGTCCGTCAGCACGCCCGACACGACGCCATAGGGGATGCGCGCCCGCGTCAGCGCGCCGCCGAGTTCCGGCACGCAACAGGCCGAGCAGTTCGCCAGCCATTCCTCGGTAGTCATGCCCTCATAGTCCAGCGTGGCGGTCGGTTGCAAGTTCAGCAAGACGACCGGGGCCTTTGCCCGCTGCACGATGGGCAGCACGGTGGAGGAGGTCGCATACGTCGCGGCATAGACGAAGAGCAGGTCGACCTCGGCGCTGGCCAGCCGCGCGGCGGCGGTCTGGGCGGCCTCGGCGGTGTCGACCATGCCGACCGAGACGACCTCGCCATAGCCGGCAAGCTGCGCCTCGATGCCGCGCAGATAGCCGCCCAGTCGATCATAGAGCGTCGGGAATTGCGGCCAATACGCCTCTAGCCCGATGGCGAAGATGCCGATGCGCGGGCGGGCGTCGGGTCGGGTATACAACATCAGGGGGCCTCCTTTTTACGCGCCGGGGTAGCCACTGGCGACCGATTCGCTGTCGCGTTCGCGGGCGACGCGCGCGGCATAGCCCCCCGCGCGGAGGGCGGCGATGGGGTTGGGGTCTAGCCCCGCGCGCCGTCGCGCCTCGGCCAGCAGCGGACGCACATCCGTCTCATAGGCGTCTTGCAGCACGCGATAGCTGCCCAGTACATCGCCCGCCGCCTGCGCCTGGGCCAGCGCCGCGCGGTCAACCAGCAGCGCCTTGGCATACGCCGTCTGGATGTTCATGACGCTCTGCACCATCGCCTCGACCTTCGCCTCGATATTGTGGGACTGGTCGATCATATACGCGATGCGTCCGGCATTCGTGTTGCCCTCGGCACCCGCGCCGACGATTTCATTGAAGATGCAAAATAACTCGAAGGGATTGACCGATCCAACGATCAGGTCATCATCGGCGTATTTGCGGTCATTGAAGTGGAAGCCGCCCAGCCGCTCTTCGTCCAGCAATTGCGCGACGATCTGGGGGATGTTGGTGCCCTGCGGATGGTGACCGGTATCCACCAGCACCTGTGCCTGGGGGCCGAGCTTTTGCGCCATCAGGAACGCGGTGCCCCAGTCGGGCAGATCGGTCGAGTAGAACGACGGCTCGAAGAATTTGTATTCGATAAAGATGCGCATCTCTGGGTCGAGATCGGCATAGATCGCTTGCAATGAGTCCAGCAGACGGCGGCGGCGACCCCGTAGGTCGTCCTGGCCGGGATAGTTGGTGCCATCCGCCAGCCACAGGCTGATGGTGTCGGACCCCAGCGTGCGGGCGATGCTGATGCATTCGCGCACGTGGTCGATGGAGTGCTGGCGGACGCCCAGGTCATGGTGCGCCAGGCTGCCGA
>JBBQSR010000699.1:0-1707 GCA_038234855.1 Ktedonobacterales bacterium
AAGGGGGCCTCACCCGCTTCGGCTTCCCACGCGGCATGCCCGTCCCCGCCGCAAATGGCTTGCTCACCCAGCACTTCGATAAGGTCAACATTACCTGCAACCCCGCCAGCGGCGCGTGCAGCGCGGGATGATGAGGGCGACATGCATCTGCCGCCCCTGACGTTGCCCCAGGCCATCGGGTTGCTGCTGGCGGGGTTGGTGGCGGGCGCGCTCAACGCGGTGGCCGGGGGCGGCGGCTTCATCGGCTTCCCCGCGCTGGTGCTGGCGGGCGTGCCCTCCATCTCGGCGAACGCGACCAGCGCCGCTGCCCTGCTGGTGGGCAACACCGCCAGCCTGGGGGCCTATCGGCGCATCGTGCCACGACAGCCGCTCGTCACACGCGTGCTAATGGCTGTTAGCCTGGTGGGCGGCAGCATCGGTGGCGTGCTGTTGCTGCTGACGCCGCCCGTGACCTTCGCGCGGGTGGTGCCCTGGTTGCTGCTCTTCGCCACGCTGCTCTTCGCGCTCAGCGGACCCATCACGGCGCGGCTACGGCGCGCACGCGTCGCAGAGACGGGCATCTCGCGGCGCATGTTGGTCATCGCCGCCGTCGCCATGTTCTTCAGCGCCATCTACGGCGGCTACTATGGCGGCGGCAACGGCTTCGTCGTCCTGGCGATCTTGGGGATGTTGGGCGTCGGCGACATGCACCAGATGAATGCCCTGCGCACGCTGTTGGTGATCGTCCTCAATGCGACGGCGACCCTCACCTTCATCATCGCGGGGGCGGTGGCGTGGCCGCAAGCCCTGGCGCTGCTCGTCGGCGCGGTGGCGGGCGGCTACTTTGGCGCGCGCTTCGCCCAACGGATCGATCCCGCGCGGGTGCGGCTTGGAGTCATCGCCATCGGGGCCGCGCTGACGGTGTATTTCTTCCTACGGGCGTAAATTTGGGCGGTGTTCTCTACGGGCGGAATCCTCCCTCTCGCCACACGTTCTGCGGCTTTACCCCTCACTGCCAGCCCACCAGCCATTGCAGCAGCCACAGCGCGACCATGCCGCTGGCGATGGTCAGCAAGATGTTGCGCGTGGCGAAGGCGACCGCCACGGCCAGCGCCCCCGCCAGTAGCCGTGCGTTGCCCAGCGGCGAGGCCAGCGCGCCGCCCCGCAGCACCAGTTCAGGCAAGATGATGGCCGAGAGCGCGGCGATGGGGATGAAGCGCAGCGCCTGTTGCAGCAGCGCGGGCAGCCGCAACCGATCTGCCAGCGCGATGAACGAGAAGCGCATGCCGAAGGTCAGCAGCCCCACGATGATGATGACGATCCACAAAGCGATCATAGGACGTCCTCCGGCGTGGCGGATGCGGCGGATTCCAGGGCTGCGGCGGGTGATGATAGCTGCGCGCGGGGGTCGATGGTGAGGCCAGCGGCGACGCCCACGATGATGGCCGCGACCAGCCCCAGCTTCAGTGGCAGGTGCGCGGCCAGCACCGCCGCCCCACCCCCGACCAGCGCCGCCGCAATGCCCGCCCGGTCGCGCAGCGCGGGCACCACCAGCGCGATGAATGTCAGCGGCAGCGCGAAATCCAGCGACCAACTGGCGGGGATCTGCGCGCCCAGCAGGATGCCCGCCGCCGTGCTGAGTTGCCACGTCCCCCACAGCGCCAGCCCGACCCCCAGGAAATACCAATGGCGATAGGGATAGTCCTCGGTACGCTGATAGTGGATGAC
>JBBQSR010000700.1:0-1706 GCA_038234855.1 Ktedonobacterales bacterium
GGCGCATTCCCGGCACCACCAGTTGCGCCAGCCGCGCGAGGCCAAAGAAATTCGTCTCGAATTCGCGGCGCACCTGATCAAGCGGCACCGTGGCGATGGCCCCACTCTGGCTGTAGCCCGCGTTGTTGATGAGCACGCCCACCGCGCCCTCCGCCGCCTCGATGTGGGCGACCGCTGCCACCATCGACGCCTCATCGGTGACATCGAGCGCCAACGTCTGGCAGCCCGCCTGTGCCAACTCGACCAGATCTGCCGCGCGGCGTGCCGTCGCGTAGACGCGCCAGCCATCCTTTGCCAGCCGCAACGCCGTCGCCTTGCCGATGCCCGATGACGTTCCGGTGATGAGGACGGATCGCGAAATTGTTTGTACCATGATCATTGTTCCTTTATGTGCCTCTGCGTGGTCTGCGCCGCCATGCCCCACAGTAGGGCGCGGAGCATTCGACTGAGATATGCGCGAAAGTCAACCGCAAACAGCGCGAAGTCCGGCGCTTGGATCACTTCGCGTACCACGGGCGTTGAGTCGGACACGCTGCGTAGCCCGACCACCAAGACGTGGCATTGCAGCAGGACGTCCATCCCCCCACCCTGCGGCGTCAAGAAGGGCAGGGTCTGCTCCAAATAGATGCCTGTGGCCTGTAAGTGCTCGCGCCGACGCTGCTTGAAATCCCGCATCGTTGCGACATCGACGTTGTGCTCCAAGATGCTATATAGGATCGCTGTCAAGCGCGTCAGGGTGGGCCGCTCCGCCAACGTCGCATCAAAGAGGGCGACGACGCGCTCAATCGCGGCCTCATCAGCGGCGATCTCGGCCAGCCCGGATCGTAGCGTCGCTAGCCATTCATCCAGTTGCTCGCCCAGCAGCGCCAAAAAGAGCGACTCCTTGCTGGGAAAGTAGAGGTAGAGCGTCCCCTTCACCACATGCGCGGCTGAGGCCACCTCAGCCATGGTGATATCGGCATAGTCGCGCTCAGCATAGATGCGTGCCGCAGCCGCCAGAATGGCCGCACGCCGCGTCTGCTTCTGCGCGTCTGACATCGCCCGCCGCTGAAACGTCATCCTCTTTACCTCATGCAAATGACTACAGGTCAATTGTAAGTGACCGAGAGTCATTTGTCAAGGGGGATTATGAAATGGGTCGGCGCGTGAATCCCACCAGGATGGGGGTTCATGCCCCAACGTGCGGAACTTGGCCAGCGCGTGAACGCGCGCCTCAGGGCGTGCCGCCGCGAAGCCCGCCTACGCGGGCTGGGTGGGGGGGTACTATCGCTCATTCGCCCGTTGGTCCCCTGATCTTGTTCACCCGCTCCCCCACCCCGTATACTTGATCTATAGAACGCCTTACCGAACACGGTTGCTCGGAACATCGCGCAGTCCTTTTCCGTGACCTTCCATGGGCTATTTCCGTGTTCTCCGTGCTCGCGTCCCCCGGTCATTCCCGCGCCCCGAAAGGATCACGATGGCTGCCGAATTTACCCACCTGCACGTACATAGCGAGTATTCGCTGTTAGATGGTCATTCCCGCATCAAAAAGCTGGTCAAGGCCGCGAAGGACCAGGGGATGACCTCGCTGGCGATCACCGACCATGGCGCGATGTATGGCACCATCGAGTTTTATCAGGCGTGCAACGACGCGGGCATCAAACCGATCATCGGGGTCGAGGGGTATTTGACGCCACATGCGATGAGTGACCACGGCACGCAAT
>JBBQSR010000701.1:0-1705 GCA_038234855.1 Ktedonobacterales bacterium
TCGCGCAAGGTCCGCATGCTGGTGAAGAGCAGGAAGGCTCGCCCATGCGAGGCGCGCACCAGGTCGCCCATCTCGCGCGCCAGTTCGTCGTGGTACGGCCCGCTCTCTTTGCCAAAGGTCGGCTCATGCTTCATATAGGGCACGTAGAGGACCGCGTTGCGCTCGTAGTCAAAGGCGGGGGGCAACACCAGTTCCTTTGCCTCACCGATGCCCACGCGGCCACGATAATACTTGAAGCTGCCGTCGATGGCCAGCGTCGCTGAGGTTGCCACGACGCTGATGCGGTCAAAGAGCTTCTCTTTGAGCATCTCGGTCACCGAGAGCGGCGCGGCGGAAACGGAGAGCGACGGTTCGCGCCCACGGCGACTGGCGACGCGCTCCACATAATAGACGCGATTTTCGGGGTCCTTCACGCCCAGCACCAGACGGATGTCGGCGACGAGGTTGCTGGTGCGCGTCACCAGTTTGTCATACAGCGTCTCTTCGCCCTTGTCCATCACCTCAGGCTTGCGCGATTGCAGTTGGCGCTTTACGTCCTCTAGTGCGCTGGCGAGGCGTAGGCCTTCCTCTAGCGGGCCGTCTAGCGGAGCGCGACTGCGCGTGCCGAAACGGGTGATCTCGTCGAGGCGGCTCCAGCAAAAGACATTGGCGGCGATGGCGGCTTCGAGGGGGCCGGGGTCGCAGTGCTCACGCAACCGCCGCTGGCCCAGCAGCATCTCGATGCGGCGTGGCGTCACGGTGGCGGTGAAGGCGCGGGTAGCCTCATCTTCCAGATGGTGCGCCTCGTCGATGACGATGGTGTCGCGGTCGGGCAACAGCCAGCCTTCCATCAGCAGATCGATCAGCAGCAGGGTGTGGTTGACGATGACGATCTGTGCCGTCTGTGCCTTTTCGCGCATCTTGCGGACGTAGCAGTCACCATAAAAGCCGCATTCGCGCCACGCGCAATCATCGCCATCCGCCGCGATGCGCCCTCGGATGTCCTTAGGCAGCGCGAAGGGGATCATATCCAGGTCGCCATCGAACGTCTCTTCGTTGAGCAGATCGTTGAGCTTGGCGAAGCCTGGGTCTTGCGCGTAATGCTGTAATGGTCGCTCCTCATCCAAATGCTTCAAACAGAGGTAATTCCCCATGCCCTTGATGAGGGCTGCCTCGAACTGCTTGACGTACTTCTGAATGAAGGGAATATCTTTGTAATAGAGTTGCTCTTGCAGGGCCTTATTCGCTGTTGCCACCAGCGCGATTTTGCCCGAGCGCACGATGGGAAGCAAGTAGGCGAGACTTTTTCCAGTACCCGTTTGGGCCTCGATCAGGGCGTGTTTGCCGTTGGTGAGTGACTCGGCGACGGCCTCGGCCATCTGCACCTGGGGGAGGCGTTCTTCGTAGCCTGGTAGCTGCTGATCCAAGATGCCGCCCTGGCGCAGGTCGTGGGCCACCACCGCGCGGGCCTGAGATACAGGGTCCATCAGAATCGCGCTCCATCCGTGCGAGATGTGTCACCGAGACTCGTCTAGTATAGCACAAGCGTTCCCTGCCGCGAGAGCGCCAGATATGCCAAAAAAGCACATGCCACACGAGCAGCGCGCATGCTCGGCGCGTTCGTACTCGTGCGGCACGGTAACGTATGTGGTTCGCGGGCGGTCATTGTGCTCATCAGCCCGCGCAGGCGGGCTTCGCGGCGGCACACCCATAGGCGCGCGTTCAC
>JBBQSR010000702.1:0-1703 GCA_038234855.1 Ktedonobacterales bacterium
CTAGTGAGCAAAGATCTGTTGCCGCCGCGCCACAAACAGCGTCGCCAGATGGAGCAGATCGCCGCTACCCTGGCGGCGGGCCGCTCCGTCGTGGTGGATAACACGAATCCGATGGTGGCGGACCGCGCGGCGTTGATCGCGCTGGGGCGGGCACACGGCGCGACCATCAGCGGCTACCATGTGCGCTCATCCGTCGCGGAGTCGCTGGCGCGCAACCGGGAGCGCGTGGGCACGGCGCGGGTGCCCGAGATCGCCATCTATACCAGCGCCAAGCGGCTGGTGCCGCCGACCCATGCCGAGGGCTTCGACCATCTGTACGCGGTCGCTATCGCGGTGGACGGCGGATTCACCATTACCCCAATTGAGTGACCACAAAGGATCTGGTCAGCGCATGGCAAGCAGCGCTGGGGGCTAAAGACTCCGGCGCTGCTTGCCATGCGCTGTATCGCCCTTGTCCGCGCCCCCGTAGGCGGGCTTCGTGATCCCAGCCGAGGGTTTACCCACTGGGCGAATGCCGCATGCGGTCGTCGATGAGCGCGGCGTAGTGCTCGGCATCGGCGATGGAAGGCCCCTGACCGACGAAGATGGTGGTGATCTCCATCGCCACGTTGCCCTCGTGCAGCGTCAGCACAGCGGTCGTGGCGGCGGTGTCGCCCGCCGTGCTGATGTGGGTGCGTACCATGTGCCCCTGCCCCGGCGCGGCGACGGCCTGGAGCGCCCCCATGTCGGCCAGGGTCGCGTCGCGCGCCCGCAGCCAATCCGCCGCCCGCGCCGCGTCGGGGAAGGCGTCAAGCTGGATGGTCGCGCGAACCGTGACGGCATACGCGCTCGGCTCGGTCGCGGCGAAGGCGAAGACGCGATAGGTGCCCCCCAACCGTCCGTCGTGGGCCAGCGTCGCCGCCAGTTGCGGCTGCCCCAGCAGTTGCGCCAATTGCGCATCCGTGGGGGTGAGGTCCGTCGCCAGGCGATCCGCCGAGGGCATATCGGCCAGTTGAACGGTGATGTGGCGCAGCGCGGTGGGCGTCATGGTCGGGATGGTGCTGTCCGCCATCCCTGGCAGGCGCGCGCAGCCCACCAGCGTCAATAGGGCGAGCAGGCCCAGAAAGCGCGATCCTTGCATCGTGTCGTTGCATCCTTTTTGCGATGATGGTGCGGTCAGTCGTGCAGGTGCTCGACGACGTGGTATATGCCATTCGTGGGGCTGTGGCCGTTCGACATGGCGGGGACGGTGGTGAACTCGGGCGAGAGGCTGACGTGGCAGTGCAGGGCGCGCTCAAAAAGGTCGCGCTTCACCTCGGCCCGCGCCATGATGTCGCGCAGTTCGGCGTGGTTGGTGACGTGGTGCAGCACGCGCAGCAAGACATGGGCCGATTTGCCCACCGACGAGAGGACGTGCCCATGCAGATGGTCGATTCCCCCGTCATGCGCGAAGTCAAAGGCATCCGCCAGCCGCAAGATGCCGCCCAGTTCGCGGACGCGCTGGCGGGCGACCTTCGAGAGGGTGCCATAGACGGGGTGATCGCGCTGTGGCAGGGCCTTGCGGTGGTAACGCGCGATGCTGGCGACCTCGGCCCGCTCTTCCTCGGTGATGCCCGGCAGGTTCGCGCGCAGGATCAACCGCTGGCTCTCTTTGTGGTGGCCGTGATAGCTGACCAAGATGCCCGCGTCGTGCAGCAGCGCGGCGCGGTGCAGCAGCCGCGCCG
>JBBQSR010000703.1:0-1692 GCA_038234855.1 Ktedonobacterales bacterium
CGGTGCTCGCATCCGCGAACACTTCCCGGCCATCCATCAGGGGACGGTCTATCGCACGCTAGAGTCGCTGCGCGAGGCGGGCCTGGTGAGCGAGTCGCACCTGGGCGACCGCTCCGCCGTCTATGAGTTGATCGGTACACAGCCGCATCACCACTTGGTCTGTGATCATTGCGGCGGCATCACCGAGCTAGACGACGCCCCGCTGGAACGGTTGCGCGCGGCATTGGCGGAGCAATACGGCTTTCGCGCCCGCACCGAGCATAGCGCCATCTTTGGCCTGTGCAAAGCGTGCCTCGCCGCGCAGGATTGGTAGAAAGGAAGCACCATGACCACTCCATCCCGACCCCGTCGCACCACGACCACCCCAGCGTCGGCCAAAAGCGGTCTCACCAAGGGGGCTGCTACACGCTCGACCGCCGTGACGGGTACCAAAGCGACCGCGCCCGCCCAGAAAACCGCGCGACGGCAACAGGCCGCTCGGCAAGCGCAACTGCGCAACCTGGCCCCGCTCTTCGTCGTGGTGGGCATCGTCCTGGTGGCGGTGATCGCCTTCGTGGTCTTTGCCAATGGCAGCAACAGCACCTCGTCGGCCCCGCCAAGCGCCGTGGGCCAGGTGACGAAGGCCGTAACGAGCGTGCCCGCATCGATCTACGACACGGTCGGGGTCGGCGGGCTGACCAACCCCATGCATCGCCTGGTCAATCAACCCGCCCCCAAAGATAAAGATGGCAAGCCGATCATGCTCTATGTAGGTGGGCAGTTCTGTCCCTTCTGCGCGGCGGAAAGGTGGAGCCTCGTCGCCGCTCTGAGCCGCTTCGGTACGTTCACGCACCTGGGGCTGACCCAATCATCGCCGCAAGACAACTACCCCAACACCAATACGCTGGATTTCTATGGCAGCAGTTATACCAGCACCTATCTCGACTTTCAGGGCGTCGAGGCCGAGGATGGCGCGCGGCAACCATTGCAAACGCTGACGACCGCGCAAAAATCACTCTACGATACCTACAACAATCCACCTTACACGGCGAGCCCTGGCTTTCCCTTTGTCGATATTGCCAACCGTTACCTCGCGGTGACGGGCTATTCGCCGCAGGATCTCAGTGGTGCGAGTTGGCAAGACATCGCCAAAGCCCTTACCGCGCCACAAAACCCCATGACGCGCGACATCATCGGCAACGCTAACTACCTGACGGCGGCGATCTGTGACGAGACGGCACAGCAGCCGGGAAACGTGTGCCAATCGAAGACCATCCAAGGCATCGAGCAACAATTGCACGGATGACGTGATGCGCGGATCGTCATGCGGGACCTGAGCCACGATGCTCGCGGGCAGCGACGTGAGAGATAGTGGGTGAGGCCATCAGGGTCGATAGTGCGCATAGCAGCGACGCCGGGGGGGGTTAGCCCCCAGCGCTGCCTGCCACGCGCTCTATTGCGCTATAGCGCGACTTCCTCGCCGACCTTGAGCAGTAGGGGGTCGCGTCCGCTCCAAAAGATCGTGACGGTCTTGTGTCCCATCACGCGCCAGCTCGCGGGCTGGTCGCCAGTGGGCAGCGCCACGCGCACCAGGGCGGTGTCTTCATCCACCCCGACGGCGGTGATGCCCTCGGGTGGCTTCACCAGGCCGGTGCGAATCCCCGTGCGGCTGAGGCCCCCCAGCAGACGGTCGAAGTGGGGAAAGACCGTGAC
>JBBQSR010000704.1:0-1688 GCA_038234855.1 Ktedonobacterales bacterium
AGTAGGGGACGTGGTGATAGGCATCGCTGCCGCCCGCCATGTTGGTCCCCGCCGTCTGCCCCGAGGCGGTCGCGTTGTCCCAGTGCTCGAAGTGCATGCGGCCCAGCACCGGGTCGGGGTAGGCCGCCGCATCACCCGCCGCGAAGATGCCCGCCTGCGCCGTTTCGAGCCGTTCGTTCACCACGATGCCGTGCTTGGGGTCGAGCTCTAGCCCGCCGCTTTGCGCTAACTGGGTGTTGAGCTGGATGCCCACGCCGACGATGACGAGGTCGCAGGGGATCTCTTCGGTTTGGCTGGCGTCGTCGCCCTTGGCGATGCGGACGGCCCCCACGCGGTCAGCCGGTGATTCACCAACGGCGACCACGTTGTACCCATAGCGCAGCGTCGCCCCATGCGCGGTGAACTGTTGCTGAAAGAAGGCCGAAATCTCGGGCGACACCATGCTGGGCCAGGCTCGCGCCTGTGGTTCGACGATGGTGACGGTGCAGCCCTTTTGCAGGGCGCTGGCGGCGGTTTCCAGCCCGATGAACCCCGAGCCGACCACGACCACCCGCTGCCCCGGCGCGAGGGCTTCGCGGATGGCATCGGCATCCGCCAGGCTGCGCAGCACCTGCACGCCCGCGAGTTGCGCGCCAGGGATGCTGAGCGCGCGGGGGCTGCCACCCGTCGCCAGCAGCAGTTTGCCGAAACCGATCACCTGGCCGTCATCCAGCGTTACGGTGCGTGCCGTCGCGTCTAGCCCTGTCGCGTTCACCTCGCGCAGCACCTCTATGCCGTTGGTGTCATACCAGTCGGGCAGTTGCACATACACGCCCCCGTCGCCATAGGTGCCCGCGTCGTTGATCTCGGCGCGCAGATACTCCTTCGAGAGCGGTGGGCGATGGTACGGCAGCGCCATCTCGCTCGTGACAATGAGGATGGTGCCATCTTTGTCCCGCCCGCGAATGGCCTCCGCCGCCGAGGCCCCGGCGAGTCCGCCGCCGATGATCAGGTAATCAAGGGTACGCTCTGGTTGCATGAGGATGCTCCTTTAGAAGTGGGCCAATGCCTATGAGCACCAGGCCTGCCTGTACAGGTTGGGGTTCTGGTTACACGGCAATCGTTCACTGAGATAGTACCGGTTTGCGCGAAAGGGGGACAAGCTCAAGTGCTGCTACCGTTTCAGTGGCGGCTGCGAGAATGGTATACTACGGAAAAGATATCGGCATTTGTGAGGTGTACAGATGGCAAGCCCCGCTGTAGCAAAAGTTTTGTCTGAGGTTCAACATCTCACCGATAACGAGTTACAGGAACTAGCGGAACTCCTTGAAGCTGAGCGCGCAATCCGCGAGACGCAATTGCGTGCATCTGATCCTTTGATGGCAATCATTGGTGGTTGGGCAAGTATGGGTGATGAGGAGATCGACGCCTTCGATGCGGCGATCCAGCAATCACGCAGCGGAATGGGACGCGAAGTCGTATTGGGAGAGTGAGGGGTGAAGTATCTACTCGATACGAATATCATTAGCAACCTTTTGCGCCCACGACCCTCGCAGACACTCATTCAGCATCTCACCGAAACATCACCAACCGACCGGCTGATTTGCTCGATAACGTTAGGGGAACTCCTTTTTGGCGCATTGCGAGTTCCTGAGGCACAAAAATATCTCGCGCCGATTGATGAACTCAGTCATGCCATGAGAATTGTT
>JBBQSR010000705.1:0-1688 GCA_038234855.1 Ktedonobacterales bacterium
GGCCCCCGCTGCGAGCAGCCCGACATCCAGCGGCAGCCGTAGCCAGAGCGGCTGCGTGGTGGTCGTGACGACCCGCCGCTCCTCGGTGATCTCACCTTCCACCATGCGCCGTGCGGGCAAGAAGATGCCGACGCCCCCCAAGACGAGGCCCAGTATCAGGGAGGCCCCCAGTGTCAGCCCGAGGCTGCTGCTCTGCGTCAGGGTGCTCACGCCAAAGAGGAGGATGGTGCTCAGCGCGCCGATGGTGACGCCCACCAGCGCCCCCAGCACCGCCACCAGCGCGGTCAGCCAGCCCATCATCACCAGGATCTGCCGTGGCGCGAGGCCACGGGTCCGCAGCAGCGCGATCTCGCGGCGCTGACCTTCGCTCACCAGTTGGGTGGCATAGCGCGACAGATACGCTGCCAGCAGCACCCCCGGCAACCCCAGGAAGACGAAGAGCAGCCGCGCCGCAACGACATCCTTGGTCGCGTTCGTGAGGGTCGTGAAGACATTATCGGTGATGCGGATCTGCCCTGATGCCTGGCGTTCCAGGCTGCGACGCAGGCTACCGACGGCGAGCTGCGCCGCGCCAGGGTCGGCGGGCAGGGTAGATCGCTCGATCTGCACATGCAGTTGCCGATCCAACAGCGGCAGACCTTGCACCGTGCCGGGGTTGGTCGCGGTGGCCGTCTGGCTCGCGGCCAGCGCGGCGGCGGTGAGTGGGGCACGCAGATCGCGGGTATAGGTGGCGTAATCGACGATCACCGCCTCAGAGGTGTTGGTGTTCGCGCCCTCCGGCGTCGTGCCCGGTCCGGTGAAGAGCGGGTCGGCGAGGTCGGTGTTGGCGATGCCCGTCAGCGTCACGGGGTAGGGTTGCGCCAGCCCTGGAATGACGAGATTGATGATATCGCCCGGCTGCACATGCAGCCGCACCGCTAGTTGCTCGCTCACCAGCGCGCCCCCGCCCGCGAATCTGCCCGCGCTGACGCGCAGCAAGGTGAAGCTGGCCGGATATGTGGGAGGCACCGCGAAGAGGCGCGTCGGCAGGGCAGCAGACGTGGCCGTGCCAGCAGCGGGCAGCACCCCGATCCCCGCCGAGATGAAGGGCTGCACCGTCGCGACACGCGGCTGGGCACCCAACTGATCAGCGAAGGTGGTGATGTCCACCGCCGGATCGCTGGCCCGCGCCTGAAAGTCGAGCAACACCGGGGCAATGGCGCGCTGCGTCAGCGCCCGCGCCGAGCCGTCGATGAAAAGGAGCGTGCTGCTGAACAACGCCAGCGCCAGGCCCAGCCCGACGAGGTAGGCCATGGAGCGCACGCCCCCGCGCAACAGGGTCGTCAGAGCATAGGGGAGCATCCGCATTACACGCCGCCTTTCTGGGTGGGGGCCGCCGCGACCTGGCGACCATCGGCCAGCTGCATGATCTGCTGACACTGGGCGGCGATCTGGGGATCGTGGGTCACGAGAATCAAGGCCAATCCTTCTTCTCGTGCGACCTCGACCAACAATTGGGCGATCTGGTCGGCATTCGCGCTATCCAGGTTGCCGGTCGGTTCATCGGCCAACACCACCTGGGGATGGTGGGCCAGGCTCCGCGCGATGGCGACGCGCTGGCGCTGCCCGGCGCTCATCTGGTCGGGTAGCTTGTCGGCGGCATCGCTGAGGCCGACGCGCGCCAGCAGGACGTCGGCTCGTGCGCGGCG
>JBBQSR010000706.1:0-1664 GCA_038234855.1 Ktedonobacterales bacterium
CCTTTTGGTGCTCGCAAGACGCTGGCGACGGCGCGCGGGCCGGTGACGTATTACGATCTGGCGGTGTTGGCGGGCGAGGGTGTGCAGATGGGGCGGCTGCCCGTCACCGTGCGCATCTTGCTCGAAAACATCTTGCGCCACGCGGGCGGGGCGGACCCCCAGATCGTCACAGAGGCCGATGTGCGCGCGCTCGCGCGCTGGCAGCCCGGCACCTCCAGCGCGCAAGAGGGCGAGATCGCCTTTATGCCCGCGCGGGTGCTGCTGCAAGACTTCACCGGCGTGCCGTGCGTGGTGGACCTGGCGGCGATGCGCGACGCGGTGGGGGCGCTGGGCGGCGACCCAAAGCGCATCAATCCGCTGGTGCCCGCGCATCTGGTCATCGACCATTCGGTGCAGGTCGATCTGTTTGGGTCGGCTACCTCCTTCGCGGGCAATGTCGAGCTTGAGTACGAGCGCAACGGCGAACGCTATGCGCTGCTGCGGTGGGCACAACAAGCCTTCGATAACTTCAATGTCGTGCCCCCCGGCACCGGCATCTGCCACCAGGTGAATCTGGAATATCTGGGCCAGGTCGTGATGACCCAGCCAGATGGCGATGCGCTGGTCGCCTTCCCCGATACGCTGGTGGGCACCGACTCGCACACCACCATGATCAACGGCTTGGGCGTGCTGGGCTGGGGCGTCGGCGGCATCGAGGCCGAGGCCGTGCTGCTGGGCCAGCCACTCTATCAGCTCACCCCCATCGTCGTCGGCATGCGCCTGACGGGCAAGCTGGCCGAGGGCGTCACCGCGACCGATCTCGTGCTGACCGTCACGCAGATGCTCCGCAAGCACGGCGTCGTCAACAAATTCGTCGAATTCGCCGGGCCGGGCCTCAGCAGCCTCAGTTTGCCCGACCGCGCGACCATCGCCAACATGTCGCCCGAATTCGGCGCGACGGCCACCCTCTTCCCAGTGGATGCCGAGACGCTGGCCTATCTGCGCCTGACGGGCCGCCCCGAAGCGCAGATCGATCTCGTCGAAAAATATAGCCAGGCGCAGGGCCTCTTCCGCACCGACGACACCCCCGACCCAGAGTTCGACGAGAAGTTGGAACTGGACTTGGCGACCGTGGAGCCGAGCCTGGCTGGCCCCAAGCGCCCGCAAGACCGTGTGGCCCTCAAGGGGCTGAAGCAGGGCTTCCGCGCCGCCTACGCCGACCGCGTGGCGCTCTTTAGCGACGGCGCGACGACGATGGCCAGCGAGGGCGACCCCTCCATGCCCGAACCGCACCCCGCGACGGCCCCCGCCAATGCCACCGTCACCGTCGCGCTCGATGGCGAATCCGCCAAACTGAAGCATGGCGCGGTGACGATTGCCGCCATCACGAGCTGCACCAATACCTCGAATCCCTCGGTCATGATCGGCGCGGGGCTGCTGGCCAAGAAGGCCACGGAACGCGGCCTGCACGTCAAGCCCTACGTCAAGACGAGCCTCGCCCCCGGTTCGCGCGTCGTCACCGACTACCTCAACGCCGCCGGACTCACGCCATTTCTAGAGGCGCAGGGCTTCTACTTGACAGGTTATGGGTGTCAAACCTGCATCGGGAATAGCGGCCCCCTGGCTGAACCGATCTCAGCCGCGATCACGGAGGGCGATCTGGTCGTCTCGGCGGTGTTGTCGGG
>JBBQSR010000707.1:0-1663 GCA_038234855.1 Ktedonobacterales bacterium
CCGCCCAGCGAGAGCGCGGTGAAGGTGCCGACGACCACGAGCGCGGGTCGCCGTTCATCCAGATAGAGCAAGAGGATGAACACCGCCAGCATGATGATCTGCACGCTCACCCCCACCGTCAAGATGCGCAGCGTCGCCACCCATTGCACGCTCGTTCCCAGGTAGTTCGCCAGATTCGGGGCCAGCAAAAAGACCAGCGTACCCACGATACCCTGGATCAACGTGATGCGCACCAGCCCCGACTGCGCCGCCTCGGCCATGCCATTCTTCTGCTCGATGATCTGCGCCAGCGTGCCACGCTCGCGGATGAACTTGAAATAGTCGCGATAGTGGCGATAGAAGTTGGATTCCAGATGCACCAGGAACGAGGTCGAGGCTGGGATGGTGCAGAGGTACGCCAGCAGCTTGGCCGAGTCGTACAGCGGGTTCAGGTGAAAGAAGCCCGAGACGGTGACGCCGCTGGGCGCGAACCAAAAGACGACATTATCCGCCCAGACGCCGACGCCATAGAGCAGCCCGATCACGCCCAGATCCCAATACTCACCGACAGAGCGCAGGAAGCCAAAGTCGATGCCATCGATGGGCGCGAACTCGCGCAGCACCCGCGCGATGAGCAGCGCCAGGCACACCACCTGCCCCAGCAAGAAGCCCCCCAGGCTGCCGATGATGCCAAACTCGCGCCCCAGCAGCGCGATGGACCCGACGCTGAGGCTATACGCGAAGACGAAGATCAGCAAGATGCGCACGTAGTCGCGCCCGGCGGAGAGGAAGACCACCACCAGCCAGATATAGGTGAGGGTGATCGCCAACGACACCGACAGCAAGCGGTACAGCAGCGAAAACGGCGCGAAGACGAGGTAGGGCAGCGTCAGCACGGTCAGCGGGGCCACCGAGACGAGCATCCCCGAGCAGGTGGCGGCGATCTTCGAGGTGTCGCCCGCGTAGAGGCGGTCGGCCAGGTAGCGCGTCAGCACCATCTGCGGCGCGCCGCTGGCGATGAGGCTGACGCCAAAGGCATAGGTGATGGTGGCGAAAAGCAGCAGCCGCGCATCCGTGGTGAGGAAGGTGACGACCGAGGTGCTGAGCACCGACAGCGCGATCACCGACGACAGCCACGGCCCCGACGAGATGACCGCCGACGACAGATAGGCCGTCAGCGATTGCAGATACGTTCCCTTGGAAATGACCTCTTGCAGCCGTAACCCGATCCCCGCCATCATCGCCTCCCGCGCGTCATTTGCCCGTTGGTTTCGTCGTCGGCATATCGCACAGGCGGCGATAGAGGTCGTCATAGGCGCTGTAGAGTGTCTCTTGACGATAATAGCGCAGCACCCGCGCGCGGCCCGCACGCGCCATCGCCGCGCGCATCGCCGGTTCGCGCCACAGACGGATGAGCGCGTTGGCCGTCTCGTTGGGGCTATCCGCCGGGGTGAGGATGCCGCTGGGGCCGAGCGCGGCGTCCTCGCCCTGCATGCCCATCAGCAGTTCGCGGCACGCGCCCACGTCGGTCGCCACCACGGGCACCCCCGCGCAGTTGCCCTCTAGGATGACGAGCGGCTGGCCCTCGCTCAGGCTGGTCAGCACCAGCACATCCAGCATGGGGAAGTAGTGGTCGACCCGTGCCTGGCCGGTGAAGGTGATGTAGTCGCGCACGCTCAGCAGA
>JBBQSR010000708.1:0-1657 GCA_038234855.1 Ktedonobacterales bacterium
GTGCGATGTTGCTGAGTTGGGTGACATTGTTGACCACAGCGCTCGGCGCGGCGTTCAGCACCAGCTTCGGGCCGTCATAGAGGCTCGTCGTCGTGCGGAAATAGACGCAGGTGGCGGGGACGGGCTGCGCGGCGGGGGGAATCTCGATGCCGCCCAGCTTGGCCGCCTCGGTGGTTTCGGTCGCCAGCACCACGACCTCGCCCGCGATCTCGCTGCCATCGCTCAGGCGCACGCCCGCCGCGCGCCCGTCGCGCACCATGACCTCGGCCACGCGCGCGTGCAGCCGCACCGCATCGGTGGGCAGCCGCGCCGCCAGTTGCGCGGTGACGGCCCCGATGCCGCCCTCCGGCAGCACCGTTTCGCCCTCTGCCAGCATCTTGAAGACGAAGAGGAAGAAGCGAGCGCTGGTGTGCAGATCGCGGTTCAGCGTGATGCCGCCGTAAAAGGGCCGGATGAAGTTGCTGATGAAGCCTTCCTGCGAGAAGCCGCGCGCCAGCAATTCCTCGGTGATGGTGCTGTCACCCGATTCTGGCGTGCCGAAGATCTGCGCGACCGAGCGGCGCGCCATATCGGCCCGCAGCCCCAGCACCCGCACCTTGTCATTCAGACTCAGCAACGGATTCGTCACCGTCGCGGCGACGTGCCCCAGGTTGCGGTCGCGCGTGGGGTCGGTGATGTCGAAGAGCTTGCCATCCCGCGCGATGGCCGCGCCGGGCTGAAAAGCGTAGGGCCGCAGCGTCCCCAGGTCGAGGTGCCGTCGCACGGCGGGGTAGGCCGTCAGCAGCACCTGGAAGCCGCGATCCAGCGTGAAGCCGTCGCGCGTGTCGCTGCGCACGCGCCCACCAACGCCGTCGCTGGCCTCGACCACCAGCACATCGCGCCCCGCCTCGCGCAGCACCTTCGCGCAGGTCAGCCCCGCCAGCCCCGCGCCCACAATGATGATCATCGCCCACGTCCCTCTCTGCCTAATCTTATAAGCAGTATAGCGTGTGCAATGGCCCTCATGCAAAACGCGCTTGACATGGCCCCATTTCCCCCATATAGTGATGCCATGGATATGAAATTAGAGCTTGTCGCGGTCCCCGTAACGGATGTTGACCGTGCCAAAACGTTTTACACGGAAAAGATTGGCTTTCACGCCGACCACGATATCGTGGTCAATGAGCACCTGCGTTTTGTGCAGCTTACCCCACCTGGTTCCGCCTGTTCCATCGTCATCGGTGTGGGCATCACGGATATGGTGCCTGGCTCGCTCAGAGGTCTGCAAATGGTCGTGCAAGACATCCATGCGGTGCGTGCGGAATTGCTCGGTCGCGGCGTGGATGTGAGCGAAGTCGACGTGCAGCCCTGGTCGCCCTTCGTCTATTTCAATGACCCCGATGGCAACAAGTGGTCGCTACAAGGCATCCCATCGCGCGCGGAAACACCTGCCAAGACTCCAAAGAAGCGCGCAAGCAAGAAAGTTTCATAGCCGCATCGACCCTAAGCTGCGGCACTATGGTGAACTGCACTGATAACGGCATGGACAGCCATCCCTAGAGTAGGGATGGCTGTCCATGCCGCTGCTCGTTAGCCTTGTTTGCGGGCGGCGCTCAGCCACAGGGCGGGCGAGGTCCAGTTGAAGCACAACAACGTCGGGGCACGTTGAATCTCGGGG
>JBBQSR010000709.1:0-1646 GCA_038234855.1 Ktedonobacterales bacterium
GCTATGATTTTCGCCTTTTCGCGCTGAACTGTCTGGCGTGGTCCACTTTTCACAGCTTCCCCGTCATTACGGGCTTGATCGTCGGGGCGTATTTCGACGCACTAACGCGGCATGGGACGGCGGGGCTGAATGTCTGGACGGTCATCGCGCTGCTGGTGGCAACGACGTTGGTGCGCGTCACGCTCTTCGCGGGGGCGCAGGTCATCTGGATCGCCTTCTGGTACACGATGGAGGCGTTGCTCCGCCGCAACATGCTGGCGTGGCTGATGGAAGGGCCGGGCACGCATCCCCTGCCCGATTCGCCGGGCGAGGCCATCAGCCGCTTCCGCGATGATGTCATCGAGATCAGCGACTCCATCGAGAGCTGGGTTGATTTCGGGGGCATCGCCATCTTCGCGGTGGTGAGCGTGGCGGTGATGTTCAGCATCAACCACGCGATCACGCTGGCGGTGTGCGTGCCATTCATCCTGCTGATCTTCGTCACCAACGCGCTGACCAAGCCGATCAAGCGCTATCGCCGGGCGTTCCGCGAGGCGACGGGGCGCGTAACCGTCCACATCGGCGAGATCTTTGGCGCGGCCCAGGCCGTGAAGCTCGCCGCCGCCGAGGATGGCGTCATCGCGCGCTTCCACGCCATCAACGAGGGGCGGCGGGGGACCGCGCTCAAAGATAGCCTGCTGCGCGAGATCCTGCGGTCGCTCAACAGCAACGTGGCGAATGTCGCCATCGGCATCGTGCTGCTGCTCAGCACCGGATTGGTGCGGTCGGGGGCCTTCACCATCGGCGACTTCGCCATCTTCGTCAGCTATCTGACGCGCGTGGCGGGTGGCATGGTCTTTTTCGGCGAGATGACGGCGCAGCTCAAGAAGGTCGGCGTGTCGTATGAACGCATCGAACGCTTGCTGGCCGACGCGCCGAGCGGCACCCCCGTCGCCCACGCGCCCCTCTATCTGCGGAGCGATCCGCCGCCGCTCACTCCCGTTGCGTCAACGCCCTCTGATACGCTGGCGGTGCTGACGGCGACGGGACTGGCATATCACTATCCGGGGTCAGAGCGCGGCATCAGCGGGATCGATCTGCGGCTGGCACGGGGTTCTTTCACCGTCATCACGGGGCGGATCGGGTCGGGCAAGACGACGCTGGTGCGGGCACTGCTGGGGCTAGTACCCGCCGAGGCGGGAGTGATTCGCTGGAATGGTGTGCGGGTGGACGACCCAGCGACCTTTTTCGCGCCGCCGCGGGCCGCCTACACGCCGCAGGTGCCGCGCCTCTTTAGCGATCAGTTAGAGCGCAACATCGTGATGGGCCACGCAGCGGATGGGGCAGCCCTGAGCGCAGCCATCCATAGTGCCGTGCTCGAACGCGACCTGGGCGTGATGGAACATGGCCTGGCAACCATGGTGGGGCCGAAGGGGGTGCGCCTGTCGGGCGGGCAGGTGCAGCGCACCGCCGCCGCGCGCATGCTGGTGCGCGACACCGAACTGCTCGTCTGCGACGACCTCTCGAGCGCGCTGGATGTCGAGACCGAGGCGACGCTGTGGGAGCGCATCTTCGCCCGCCGCACGCGGACGTACCTGGTGGTGTCGCATCGCCGCGCGGTGCTGCGCCGCGCCGACCACATCATCGTGCTGACCGACGGCCACATC
>JBBQSR010000710.1:0-1645 GCA_038234855.1 Ktedonobacterales bacterium
CGTTGGGTCGCCCTCCTGTGCACAACTTGCCAGCGGCCCTGACGCGCTTCATCGGGCGGGCGAGTGAATGCGCGTCGGTGACGGCGGTGCTGGGCACGCGGCGGGTGGTGACGCTGCTGGGTGCGGGGGGCTGTGGCAAGACGCGGCTAGCCCTGGCCGTCGCCGCCGATCAGATTCCCCACTATGCCGATGGGGTCTGGTTGATCGATTGCGCGCCGCTCACCAAGGGGGCGCAGGTGGTGCAAGCCATCGCGTCTACCTTGGGACTCCGCGAGGTCGGTGGTCAATCATTGCCCCACACCGTGACTGCTGCGCTGCGCCCGCGCCAGATGTTGCTGGTGCTGGATAATTGCGAACACCTGCTGATTCCCTGTGCGGAATTGGTCGCCGCGCTGTTGGCGGGCTGCCCGCACCTGCGCATCTTGGCGACCAGCCGTGTCGCGCTGGGCGTGCCGGGCGAGGCGACGTGGCGCGTGCCCTCGCTCACCCTCCCCCCGGCGCACGCCACCCCCACCGAACTCGCCGCCAGCGAGGCCGCCCAGCTTTTCGTGGATCGCGCGTGCTGGCGACAGCCCGATTTCGCGCTGTCGGCGGAGAACGCAGGAGCGGTCGCCACCATCTGTCACCGCCTAGATGGCATGCCGCTGGCGCTGGAATTGGCGGCGGCGCGGCTAAATGTGCTCTCTGTTGGTGAGATCGTCGCCCACCTGGATGACGCGCTGCGCTTGCTGACCGATGGCGGGCGCATGGCGATCCCACGGCAGCAGACCTTGCGTGCCACGCTCGACTGGAGCTATGGCTTCCTCGCTGCACCGGCGCGCAGGTTATTGGGGCGACTCGCCATCTTTGCTGGCGGGTGCGATCTGTCGGCGACGGAGGCCATTTGCGCCGACACGGGCATCGCCCCAAGGGATATCCTCAGCCTGCTCGCGCAGTTGATCGATCAATCTTGGGTGCTGGTCGAGGTACAGGGGCGCAACGCGCGCTATCGGCTGCTCGAAACGGTGCGCCAATATGCCTTTGAACGCCTCACCACCCACATGGATGCCGACGCGCCCCTGGCCCAGCGCCATGCCGCGTATTATCTGGCCCAAGCCGAGCAAGCTTGGCTGGCACCCGGCACCGAACAGGCCGCCTGGCTAGCGCGCCTAGAAACCGAACATGACAACCTGCGTGCCGCCCTTCGCTACACTCTCGATGGGGGCGAAGTCGTGCAGGGTTTGCGCTTCATCCGCAACCTGTGGCGCTTCTGGTACGCGCGCGGCCATCTCAGCGAGGGTGCCGCTTGGTGCGCGGCGTTCTTGCCCCTGGGCCGTTCTATGGGGGCTGGACTGCCCCCGGCGCTGTGGTTGGCGACGCTCTTCAGCGCGGGGCGCATCGCCTATTTTCGGGGCGATTACGACACGGCGGCGGCCCTTTTCACCGAGATGCGCCGCGCCGCCGATGCCGCGAACGACGCCGCGCAACGGGCCAGCGCGCTGACGCAACTGGGCAATGTGGCGCTCTATACGGGCGATATCTCCGAAGCACAGGGGTTATATGCCGAGGGCCTCGCCCTGCGCCGTGCCCTGGTTGACGGGCGCGGGGTTGGCAGTTCCCTGGGCAACCTGGGCTGGGTGGCGCTGTTGCTCAACCATTTCGCCAC
>JBBQSR010000711.1:0-1637 GCA_038234855.1 Ktedonobacterales bacterium
CCGAGAGTGAGATCTTCCATTTCTTCGAAGAAGAGCGGCGGCTGCGCCTGGTACGCGGCGCGGCACCCCTGCTGACCATCGTGGCACTGGCCTTCGCCGCCAGCATCTTCATCTTTGACCGATTCGCCAGCAATCTGTCGCTGCGCCAACACCGGACCTTGCTCTTAGATGCCGGGGTGATCGCCGTGGCGGCGGGCTGCGTCGGCTACGCGGCGTATCTGTCGCAGCGCAGTCAGGGACGCATTCCCGGCATCATCACCACCATGAGCGTCGGCTTGGGGGTGCTCATCACCTCATCATTTTGGATGCGCGCCAATGGCATCGACGCGCTGGCGATTGGCCTCTTCTTCGTCTATGCGCTCGTTTCGGTGCTGGTGGGCCTCTTCGTCGGGTTGCGTTCGATGATCATTGTTTCGGGTATCGAAACCTTCATCATCCTCCTCACCGTCGCCCTGGCGAATGGGCATCATAGCATCGACCCCAGCATCGGGCGCGAGGTCAACATCATCATTCCGCTGGCCATCATCATCTTGTGGACCTTTACGGGTCTGACCCTGGGCATCTTAAGCAATTATCAAAACACGTTGCACGAAATGAGCCGCCTGTACGCGCAGGTGAAGCAGATCGACGAGATCAAGGACCAATTCATCACGGCGGTCAACCACGAACTCCGCAACCCCATCATGGCGCTGTCAGGCTACATCGACATCTTGCGGATGCGCCAACGCCAGATGACCGACGATCGCCGCGAGCAGATTTTGGATCAGGCGGGGCATGTGGGCGACCGCGTCAGCAACCTGCTCGAAAGCATCCTCGACGCGCGTCGCCTGGACCAGGGTGCCGATGACTTCACCCCCGCGCCCGTCGCGGTGCGCGCGACGCTGGAAGGCTCGCTGCAACTGCTGAATCCGCGCGAGGGCAACATCGCCGAGCGCGATGTGCAGATCGAGATCCCCCCTGACCTGATCATCTGGGGCGACGAGACGCGGCTGCAACAGGTCTTTGCCAACCTCATTTCCAACGCGCTCAAATATTCGCCCCCCGGCTCGCCCATCACCGTGCGCGCGGGGATAGTGGCCGAACCGATCCCCGCGTCGCGCCTATGGCCCCGCTTGATCTCGGCCAGCGACGAACACCAGGTCGCGGAGATCGTGGTGCAAGACCAGGGCCTCGGCGTGCCCACCGAGCAGATTCCCCTGCTCTTTCGCCGCTTCGTGCGGCTGCCACGTGACTTGGCCTCCACCGTCATCGGCAATGGGCTGGGGCTGCATCTCTGTCGCACCTTCATCGAGGCGATGCGCGGGCGCATCTGGCTCGAGAGCACGGGCGTCCCCGGCGAAGGCACCGCCTTCCACTTCACCCTCCCGCTGACGCCCAATGAATATACCCTGGCCACAACACAAGAGGCCAGGGTCGATGGCACCAATGAAACATCAGGGATCGCCGCAGGGGCTTAAGGGAACCAGCGGTCGCATCGAGACGGCGGAGGATGGCGAAGTGTCTATCGGCTTGCCGCATGGACACCTCGCCATCTTGACAGGCCCACACGTGACTGGTATATTGTTTGTATGGACAAACAGATCGATCCGAGGCCAGAAAAAAGTTGGACCCATCGGGCGGATAACCGGGAACGGCTC
>JBBQSR010000712.1:0-1621 GCA_038234855.1 Ktedonobacterales bacterium
CCGCCGCTCCCGGTGCCCCCCGCTATAATCTGCTCGATCCAGATCACGCCGTCCTTGCCGGCAATGTTGCCTGAGCCGTTGTAGTAGGTCGGGTACTGCGTGACCTGGATGCCGCAGACGGCAGTCCACGCCGCAACCGCCTGGCTGAAGCCGAAATTACCGCCGGAGCTGCGCCAGACCTGGCCACCATCATTGATGGCGCTGAAGGTTCCTCCAGGTGCCTGCAGCGTGTACTCGATCGCGATGCCAGGCCTGAACACCGTGGGCCCGACGAGCGCATCGATATACGGGTTGTTGTAGGTGATCGAACTCGTCGTGGGATCGGTGGGCACGCAAACTCCCTTTTCATCGACGCGACGGGATAACCCCGCAATGGACGGGGACGATAACCCGCGTTCGAGTGGCGTCCAGCACCCTAAAGAGGGGTAGGCCGTAACGATGCCGCGACACGCGCGCGCTGTGTGATCGCAGCCGGGTCCGGAGCGCCTGCGGGCACGATCCAGCTGCCGCCGACGCACAGGACCGACGCGTGCGCCAGCCAATCGGGTGCGCTGGCCAGCGTGATACCGCCGGTGGGGCAAAAGCGCGCGTCCGCAAACGGCGCGGCGAGCGCGGACAGTGCGGGCAGCCCGCCCGACGCCATGGCCGGGAAGAATTTGAACCGCGTAAGGCCGAGATCGCGGCCGCGCATGATGTCCGCCGCATTGGCGAGGCCGGGAAGATAGGGGACGCCCGCCGCGATTGCCGCGTGCGCGAGGGGATCGGTCAGGCCCGGGCTGACGATGAAGCGCGCGCCCGCGCCGAGCGCGGCTTCGAGCTGCGCGGGGTTGAGGACGGTTCCCGCCCCCACGGTTGCGCCCGGAACCTTCGCCATCTCCGCGATGGCTTCGAGTGCGCATGGCGTGCGCAGCGTCACTTCGAGCGCGGTCAGACCGCCCGCCACCAGCGCCTCGGCGATGGGCCGCGCGTGGGCTGCGTCCTTGATCACGAGGACAGGGATCACCGATGCCTGGCGCATGATGGCTTCGATGGGGATCAACGGACGTGCTCCTGCGCGAAGGCGGCGGCCGCACCATAGAGGCCGGGCTGCGGGTGGGTGACGAGCTTGACGGGAATTTCCGCCATCCTGGCTTCGAAGCGGCCCTTGGCGCGGAAACGGTTCTCGAAGCCCGAACGCGGGAGGTGATCGGCGATTCTGGCCCCGATGCCTCCGGCCAGCGCGACACCACCGAACGACCCGTGCGCGAGCGCGAGATCGCCGGCCAGCGCGCCGAGGCATAACAGCAGCCGGTCCAGCGCAGCGGTGGCGAGCGGGTCCTGGCCGGCGAGCGCCAGCGCCCAGAGCGCCTTGTCGTCGCCGGTCAGGACGGGCTGGCCCTCGATCGCGGCCAAAGCCTCATACAGATTGGCGAGGCCGGGGCCGCTAACGATGCGTTCGACCGAGACGCGGCGATGGCGGCGGCGAAGCTGCCCCAGAATCGCATCCTCGATCGCATCTAATGGCGCGAAATCGATGTGGCCGCCCTCGGTCGCGATCACGGTGACACGGCTGGGCGACCGATGCAGCAGCGCGACACCAAGACCCGTCCCCGGACCGAGCACGGTGATCGGGCCTTGGGGC
>JBBQSR010000713.1:0-1618 GCA_038234855.1 Ktedonobacterales bacterium
TGTCTGCTGTGTCAGACGCTCGCCACCGAGGCCGCGGGGCCGCGCGTCGTCATCGACACGCCGCACTGGCTCGGCTTCGTGCCGCAGTGGGCGCGCTACCCCTACGAGGTGCAGCTGTATAGCCGCGCGCATGTACCCCACATCGGCGCGTTGCCCCGTGGCGGCGACGCCACGCGTGAGCTAGCCGACGCGCTGCTGGGCCTGGTGCGTGCCTATAATGTCGTCTACGAAGCGCCGATGCCCTACATGCTGGCGCTGCACCAACTGGCCGATCCGCGCTACCACTTCCACATCGAATTGCTGCCCGTCGGGCGTGCCCCCGGCAAGCTCAAGTTCGCCGCCAGCTCGGAATCCGCCTTTGGCCTGTGGCTGAACGATGCCGTACCCGATGCCAAGGCCGCCGAACTGCGCGCCGCCATCGCGGGAGCACCGACCCCATGAATCTGCAAACCTATCTCGCCAGCGCCGCCCCCGAAGACTGGCACCAAGTCGCCTGGAACTGGAATTGGGATGCTGGCGAGGACTCCCTGCGCTGGATCGCCCGCCAGCCGAACTGCGACCGTGGCACCGCGCTGCTGCTGTACTGGTACGGGTGCCCTGCGTGAAGGTTAACGGTAACTCAACCATAACTTGGTGCTGTTCTTGCGCCGCTCTCCGTGACATTAGAGCGAACGAGGAGAATGGTATCCATGCGACGCGCACTCATCTTGACCTGTTTCGCGGTCCTGCTGGCGGCTTGTGGATCGTCGGTTTCCGCCCCATCGGCGACGACATTGACGCCCAACCCCAGCGCCGGGGCGAATGATTGGCTGCAATTCAATTTCGATGCCCAGCATTCGGGCGTCAACCCCACCGAGACGGCCCTCAACCCCAGCACCGTCGGTGGCCTGCACAAGCTCTGGGCGGCCAAGCTGAGCGATCCGGCGGATTCGACGCCTGTCGTCATCGGCTCGTTGGCCCTGCCCAGCGGCAAGACGGGCGCGGTCGTCTATGTGACGACCAAGAAGGGCGCGCTGGTCGCGTTGGATGCTAACAGCGGCGCGCAACTGTGGCAGCAGACGACCCAGGGACCGAACGTTACCAACTCATCGCCCGCCATCGCACCCGACAAGCAATCCATCTTTAGCTATGGCCTTGATGGCAAGGTCCACAAGTACAACACCGCCACTGGGGCCGAGATCACCGGCAATGGCTGGCCGCTCACCACGACCCTGATGACCAATGTCGAAAAAGGCTCATCCGCGCTCACCATCGCCAATGATCGCGTCTATGCCACGATGAGCGGCTACTTTGGTGATGGCGGCCATTATGAGGGCCATGTCGTCTCATTGCCGATAGCGGGCGGCACCCCTTCCGTCTTTAACGCGCTGTGCAGCGACAAGAAAGCGTTGCTCAGCCCCAACCAGAGCGACCCCAACTATTGCGTCCAAGACAAAGCCGGCATGTGGTCGCGCCCCGGCATGGTGTCAGATCCCGTCACTGGTGCGATCTACGCCGTCACGGGCAATGGCCCCTTCAGCTTCGCTCCGGCCAAGGTCGGGGGCAGCAGTTGGAGCAACAGCATCACCGCCCTGTCGCCCGACCTCAGCCAGGTCCGCGACTCTTTCACCCCGTCGAA
>JBBQSR010000714.1:0-1617 GCA_038234855.1 Ktedonobacterales bacterium
TGGCCATGTTTCCCCCCGCGCCGCCTGAGGTCGCCCCGCCCCCCCGCGCCAGCAATCCGCCCGGCAACGGCCAGATGTTCGTCACGGTGCTGCTCGTAGCCCTGGCCTTCACGGGGGGCTGGGTCGGCAATGGCCTGGTCAACCGCGACGCCCCCACCCCCGCCTCGGCCAAGCCGTGGGATAAAGACATCTGGGCGGCGTGGAACGCCATCGATACGCAGTACTGGAACCCCAAAGCCATCGATCACCAAAAGATGACGTATGCCGCCATCGCCGCCATGGTGGACTCGCTGGGCGACACGGGGCACTCGGTGGCACTGACGCCCGCCGCCGCCCACCAAGAGAACCAAAACCTCAGCAACGCGGGTTTCGTTGGCATCGGCGTCTACATCGTGCAAAAGACGACGCCCACCGGAAATGGCATCTTCGTGCAGGCGGCCATCCCCGACAGCCCCGCCGCGCAGTATCTGCTGCCCGGCGACCGCTTCGTGCAGGTGAATGGCACCGATGTCACTAACGCCTCGCTCGACACCTTCAATGGCTTGATCCGTGGCAAGGAAAACACCACCGTCACGGTCGCCATCACGCGGGCCAGCAGCAAGACGCCGCTCACCTTCACCATCACGCGCAAAAAGATCACGCCGAAGCTCGTGACGAGCGTGTATTTCGCCGAGGACCACATCGGCTACGTCCACTTCGACATCTTCGCCGATGGCGTCGCGCAAGAGATGGCGACGCACCTGAAGGCTCTGCAAGCGCAGGGCGCGACCTCTATCATCCTGGATCTGCGCGACAATGGCGGTGGCTTGGTGACGGGGGCCATCGGCATCGCCAGCGACTTTCTGCAACCAGGCCAGACGATCTTCAACGAGAAGGATCGTAATGGGCACATCACCGCGAACAAGGTCGACTCTGATGCCGGCGCGCCCAAGGGGCTGCACCTGTCGCTGCCCCTCGTGATCTTGGTGAATGGCAACACCGCCAGCGCCTCAGAGATCACGACGACGGGCATCATCGGCAATCGCCCCGATGTGCAGGTGATCGGCGAGCGCACCTATGGCACCGAGACGGTGCTGTTGCCCTTCCAGTTGCCCTCGGGCGCGCAGTTGACCCTGGGCGTCGCGCAGTGGCTCACCCCTGGCCTGACCCATCTGGCACCCGGCGAGGGGCTGGCCCCCACCAAGGCGGTCACATTGCCCGCAGGGGCCGTCGCCGCGTCACCCCTCATCGTGCAGCAACTGAAGCTGACCGAGGCTGACGTGCTGAACTGCAAGGGGCTGAACCCCGACCCGCAGCTCATCACCGCCATCCAGGCCATCAACGCCGCCCGCGTCTCGACCTGCGCGACGGCGACGAAGTAGCGGCCTCCCCCCTCGCCCCCTCCTCATGCTAGCGCATAGAGAGGGGGCAACAAGAGGCGGGGTAGAGCAGCAACAGGACAGCGGGCACGGTTGCCTGGCGATAGATAAGAGCGCGCGATGCCCGTCTGCGGGCGAAGATTTGCGTGCCCGCGTTTGCCCAATGATATCGCCGCGTTCGAGCGTCACCTGGTAAGGTTGTGCGCAAACAGTGACCACGCAGCCCTCACCCGCAGGCGGGCATCGCGCGGGTTCATCC
>JBBQSR010000715.1:0-1615 GCA_038234855.1 Ktedonobacterales bacterium
AATCGGCGTGCGACGTGCGATCTTGAGTGTCGCCCACGGTGTCGTGGGGGTGACGACCCATCACGCTCGGCACGTGTTGGTGGCCTTGCGCAAAGGCAGGGCCAAGGAAACCAACGAGCCGGGTTGGTAAACGCGGAAAAGGGGGCGAATGCAGGAGGAAGAGACCTGTGCGTCTAAGGCGCAGACACCATTGGTGCCGTCTGCGCTGGCAGCCATGACCTTCGTTGCTCCCCTTTGAGCGTTCGGGAACCAGCCCCGATGTCAACAATAATACCAGGGTTTTTTCAGTTAGTCAAGTGGACAAACCAACATGCTCGATTTTTCGTCAAGTACATCTGGTTGAGTCGTCAGACCCCCAATGCATCCACGACCGCCTCCTGGCATTATGTCGTACTTTTCCATAACGACTATCTCATATTGTGGGTCACATCTTCGCGGCATCCTGTTCGCGGACGCGCATGCGGAGGCTATCCTTGCGTGCTTGCTCGCGTGGTGGTGTACAATGGGGGGGACTTTGCCAGCAACGAAGGGGAGCAATTGTTCATGAGTCTGCCCGAAAGCGTGCCGGTCGCCACCGTGCCCGATCTCGTCGCGGAGCGGTACGAGGTCGAGCAGCGCGTGGGCCAGGGCGGCACGGCGCTGGTCTATCGCTGTCGCGACACCCACACCCAGGGCATCGTCGCGCTGAAGTTGCTCCGCAGTGGCAATCCCCTGGCCCCCGCGTCGCGGGCGCGCTTTGACCGCGAGGCGCGGTTGGCGGCAAGCCTCAGTCACCCCAACACCATCCGCGTGCTGGACTATGGCGAGACGACGCCCCCCACCACCGACGACTGGACCACCTGGATCTTTGATAGCGAAGAGCCGGTCAAGTTCATCTGCATGGAATATGTGGCAGGGCCCACGCTGAAGCAACTGGTGCGGCGGATGGGTCCGTGCCCCGCGCCGTGGGTGCTGGCGGTCGGCCAGCAACTGGCGGGGGCGCTGATGTCGGCGCACGCCTCGGGCATCATTCACCGCGATGTGAAGCCGCAAAACATCTTGCTGCTCGACACCACGTCGCATGTCGTCGCCAAGCTGGGCGATTTCGGCATCGCGCGGGATCTGAATGGCAACACGCAGAGCACCCTCACCAAAACGGGCCAGGTGCTCGGCACGCCCGACTATCTGGCCCCCGAGCAGGTGATGGGTGAGGCGGGTGGCCCCCAATCGGACCTGTACGCCCTGGGCATCGTGCTCTATGAGATGTTCACGGGCCATCTGCCGTTCGAGGCCGAGACACCGTTGGCAGCAGCCTCGCGCCGCATGTTCGTGGATGCCCCCTCGCTGCGCGTCTTCGTCCCGCAGATCGCGCCCGCATTGGATCAGGTGCTGATGATGGCGCTGGCACGCGAGACGGGGCAACGCTTCCACACGGTACGCGACCTGGCCGACGCGCTCGACTGGGCCGCGCGCGAGGCGGGCATCAGCCCTGACGATGCATGGCCCTTTGGCCCGGATGCGTTGCCTCTGACGCGCGGCCTCGTCCCCAACTCTGCCGGACGGTAGGGGGTACCCTATACCAGGGTGGCATCATCATCTGCGGTGGCTGGCGGCTGGTAGGTCGCTTCGATGGCGA
>JBBQSR010000716.1:0-1610 GCA_038234855.1 Ktedonobacterales bacterium
GCCTGCGTCAGATACGCGAGCAGCGCTGGCACGGCACCTTCCGGGTGCGGGAGGAAGGCGAGGTCGTGCCTGCGGACGACTCGGCGCCGGCGGGGGGGTGGCAGCCTGACGTCGAGCGCGTGGAAGCTCTGCGCCGGGCCAGTCAACCACTCGGCCCGCAGCGGCACGTGCGCCCGCTGCCACAGCCGCGTCAGCCGCCGTTCGCCGATGGGCACGATGCGCAACCGCACATTCGCCCCCATCGGCAGATCGTGGATGACCGGGCTGCCCGGCGCGACATCTTGCGCGGAAAAGAGGGTGTAGTCGTTGCTGGCATCGACACGCGCCAGCGCCGCGACCAATTCGCGCGCATAGCGGCCAATCCCCGCCGTCTGCGCGATGGCGGGGGTATAGTCGATGGCGATCCGCATCTGTGCATCCTTGCTGACGGTAGGTGTCCCTCATCTATTGTACAATAGAGGGAAATATGTCCGGCCATCTGGTCCATTCTCTGTGAGTGTTTTTCTTGGGGAAGGATTAAGAACGCGAGCACGGAGGGCACGGAAATTGGCTCACGGAACGCACGGAAACTGAGGGAGTGACACGATGCAAGCAGGGGATATGATGCCACGGGGTCGGGTGGTGCGTGAGCGTTTTGCCAGCACCGTGCTGGTGGGGAATCCGCTGGGGGACCCGGCGGAGCGCGAGTTGGTGGTGTATCTGCCGCCGGGGTACGACGACGCGGCCAACGCGGGGCGACGCTACCCGGTCGTCTTCGTGCTGACGGGGTACGCGGGCAGCGGGGTGCAATACCTGAACTGGTCGGCCTTCACCAAGACGCTGCCACAACACCTGGACGACCTTGCGGCACGCGAACCAGAGGTCGGCGCGGTCATCGGCGTCTTCCCCGACTGCTTCACAGCGTATGGGGGCAGCCAATACATCAACTCGACCGCAGTTGGCAACTATGACGATTACCTGCTGGAACTGGCGCGCCATGTGGATGCGACTTATCGCACGCGCGGCGACGGCGGGCGAGGCATCTGCGGCCACTCTAGCGGCGGTTATGGGGCAATGATCGGCGGAATGCGCCACCCGGATGTCTGGAACGCGGTGGGTTGCCGCAGCGGCGACATGGGCTTCGAGCAGTGCTATCTGCGCGACATGCCCGCGCTGTGCAACGCGGCCTACCGCACGGAGGGCGACCCGGCCCGACTGCTGAGCGACATCTTGGCGAAGGAGCGCAAGGGAGGCGACGACTTCACCGCGCTGAATATGCTGGCGATGTCGGCCTGCTACGCGCCAAACCCCACGTCGCAGCCCCTGCCCTTCGACATCCCGGTGGATCTGGCGACCTGTACGATTATCCCCGAGGTCTGGGCGCGTTGGCTGGCGCACGACCCGCTGGAATTGGTCGAGCAAGCGACGGTGCAAGACGCGCTGCGGTCGCTGAAACTGCTCTATTTCGAGTGCGGGCGGCGCGATGAATACATGCTGCACTTCGGCGCGCGTCGCCTGGCCCGCAAGCTAGACGCCCTCGCCATCCCCTACCTCTACGAAGAGCACGAGGACGGCCATTCGGGGACGGCCTATCGCTATCCGCTGGTCATCGCGCGGCTGGCGGCGGCGCT
>JBBQSR010000717.1:0-1607 GCA_038234855.1 Ktedonobacterales bacterium
AGAAAGTGGCACTCGATGAGCTGTACATCGAGCGTTGGTATGGCCCCTACCTGGAGTATCGCTGGCGCGAAGGGAAAGGGCCGCTGTACACGGTGCATCTGGGGCGCTTCGATGAAGCGGTCGAGGGCGTACCCACTGAGGCCAGCGAACCCGAATGACGCGACCACCCCGCACTCCATCGCGCGGCTATGGTTCCAACTTTGGAACGGTAGAGGCGCTTTACCAGGAAATTGTGGATAGAAAGTAAAATAAAAACCACAACTAGCACAATGAGCAATCATTCGTGCGTGTGGATCTCACGTGTCGTCGTTTGCGAAGCGGCCCCTGCGGAGGAGGAAGTCCAGGCCCTCTTCTCGGTCACTCTTGCCCAAAATGGCCTCGATGGTGGCGGCTTTGAGGTGCTCGGCCAGCGCGAGCACCGTGGTGAGCGTGTCACGGAGGCGAGCCAGTTGTCCCGTGAGGCGCTCGACCTCGGCGCGCTGTGTGGGGGTGAGAGTCTCAGCTTGCCATCGCTGGAGCTGTGTTGCATATAACCAGAGGTCATCGCGCTGCGTCGTGTAAACGCTGATCACGCGCGCGACGGTGGCATCATCGAGGGCACCTGGGCGTGCCTGGCGCAGGCTGCCCAGGTTCTCGCTGGCGGATGTCAGCATCCCATCCAGGGCATCGGTGATCATCGGCAGTTGACTGATGGGTTGCCATTGCGGTTCTGGTGTGGTCATCGTGGCGTGTTCTCCCCATAGCGCTGTTTCCTGACGACGTGTATTCTACCAGAAATGCGCCCGGCAGCAAAGGCGCGCCGTTGGGGGGCTGGCCGCCCCCCTTGCCCCCCTGCGCCGCCGGGCGGTCGTTCGCGTCTCGTGCATGGCGGAATCGCTGCCCGCCCGACGGCATTCAACGGAAGATGCCGCCCCCTCTTTTTTTCTGGTATGACGACTTCTCCCAAGATCCCCCGATTAACAGCGGCTGTTTCTGGCGATGCTTGAATGCTTGTGCTATACTTATGTCAATCATGTGGCGGTTTCCCATCGCGCTGTTGCGGCAGATGCCGCCGCCCTGGCCTCCCGATCCGGCGCTCACATCGCCGTCTGCCCCCGGACCCCCGCCGCCAGTGTGTCCTGTCCCGTTCGTGCCGTGCGCCTGCCCCGGCGTGCCGCTGATCATCCCGACGGCCCCAGCCTTCATCCGTTTCGCTGGCCCCGTCGCGGCGGTCCACCGCATGCCCCTCGGCAGCCCACCCGTCGTCGTCGCCACACTGCTCCCCAGCGTTGGACCCCCTCTGCGCGCTCGCCGCGCGCGCCGGGGGTAGGACAAGATAAGGAGTGGGGGTGCGGGGGTATCAGTCGGGGGTACCAGAGTGCGCTCCGATGAGCATTCATGCGGGGCCGCACCCCCACTCCTTATCTTGACGTTGGTGTTCCGTCCGGGAACACCAACGTGGAACGGCGAGCATGGTCCATGACTGCCAGCATCTGCTATTGGCCCGCCCGCATCCATGCGGGCTGCGTTCTCCACCGACGGGGGAAGCCCATGCCCCAAACGAAAAACCTGCATCTGCACCTCGACGAACAGTTGCTCACGCGCGTCGATCTGCTGGCCGACGGCGA
>JBBQSR010000718.1:0-1605 GCA_038234855.1 Ktedonobacterales bacterium
CGGCATCACCTATCCGGCCAAAGCTGACCGCGTGCGCCACCAGCCCAAGGTGAGCTTGCTCTTTTCTGAGCCAAAGGGGTCAGGCGTCGCACAGCCGCCCACCATCTTGGTGCTGGGCCACGGGAGCGTGCGGAGCGCCGACCTGCAAGCCAACACCGATCGCTTCATTCGCGGCTCCATCGCGAAAAATCCCGAGGCGAATCGCAGCATGACGCCACGTCTGGTCGCGCGGCTGGGGTGGTACTTCGTCCGCTTATATGTGCGGGTGACGCCGCTCGACATCTATTGGTGGCCCGCCGGACAACTGGATGCGCCGCCGCAGCACTGGCACGCCGACGCCTTTACGCCGCCGCCATCGGACCCCGCGCCAACGGGCCAGTCCCCAGCGCCCTGGTCAGCGCAACCCGGTGACTGGCATCGGCACGCCACCTACGCGGCACGCCACCTGGGGCTGCCCGTGGTGACGAGCCTCAATGAACACGGCTACCCCATCGCCACCCGCGCCGTCGCCCTGCGCCAGACGCCGGAAGGCTTCACGATCGAGCTGCCAAAGGGCGCGCTCGCCCCGCCCACTAGCCAGGCATGCCTCACCTTCCACATCCACTCCGAGACGTTCGAGAGTCAGGAAAACATGACCTTTGTGGGCATGGCCACAGCCGAGGGCCAGACGATGCAGTTTCGCGTCGCGCGTCGCCTGGGCAACTGGAGCCTCCGTGGCGGCGGGTTGCGTGCCGCGTGGGACTTCCTCAGCAAAGGCCGGATACTCCGCAAGCGATTGGCGCAAGAGGCCGCGCGCTATGGGCAGGCGGTGCCAGTGGTGCGGCTCCCGCCCGCGAGGACGCCGTAATGGCGCGCGGCGGGCGGTATGATCACGCCAGCAGATCGCCATAGGTTCCAGCGGAAAGGGGGCCGGTGTGCCGCTCAATGGAGATCGGCGGCGCGGTCGAGGCCCCCGCCTTCCCATCGCCGGGGGGCAAAGGCAGACGCACGCGGAAGACCGATCCCTCCCCAGGGATGCCGGTGCTTTCGACGAAGATGGTGCCGCCCATTTGCTCGACCATAGTTTTGCAGAGGTACAGGCCCAGCCCCGTCCCCATCACCTGCGATTCCAGTTCACGTGGCAGCCGCATGAAGCGTTGAAACAACAGGGGCTGCTGCTCGGGAGGAATGCCCAGGCCATAGTCGCGTACCGCGACCTCTACCATCGCTGGGGGGGCGGCCTGGCCACGCAGCCAGCGCGGACCGCGCCGCGCGTCGGGGGCGACGGTCTGCACCTCGATGTCGACGGGCGTGCCGGGGTCCGAATATTTGACCGCGTTGCTCAGCAAATTGATGAGCACCTGTTGCAGTTGCAGTTCCTCGGCCCATATCGCCAGGCCGGGGGTAGTGCGCACCCGCAAGGCGCGTTCGATCTCTTGGTTGTTTTGCGTTTCGGTGGGCAAGAGAGGGATGACATCTTCGAGGATGGCCAACACGTCCAGCCGCTCGGGGACGAACATCTGCTGCGGGGTGTTGAGCCGCCGGGTGTCCAAGATGCCCGCCAGCAGACGCCGCAGCGATTGGCCCGCCCGCGTCGCGCGTTGCAGGTAGCGGTCCACCTTCTCT
>JBBQSR010000719.1:0-1605 GCA_038234855.1 Ktedonobacterales bacterium
ACAACCCAAAACTGACCCGCAAAAAAGACAGTGAGTTTCATAGCACTACCCCTCTGGTGGTGGCCCATCGGCGAGATGGGCGAAAGCAGCGACGGAGGACATCCCGAGGGGGAAGGATACGGACGCGGCACGGTGGCCGCGCGCCCAGACTACCAACTGAGCCGTGATTTTGCGTCGCTACGGATGCATTTGCTCCAGTATTATATCTTAAGCCTGACAAAGACATTCTGCCTGCCCCCAGCAGACCCGCTGGGAAAAATCAGGTGGACCTGTGAGCAAAAACCAGGTGGCCCCACTAGCCAATTGCGACGTACTTGCCCTATAATCTGCCCAGATGAACAAATGTGACAGGGCGCTTGCTCCCCATCCACCGCGATGTGACGTGGGCGTGTCCCTGTGCGTTTTGCTGACGACCCACGAAAAAAGGGGTCGATCCCCGAATAGGGCACGTGGGGCCAGCGTCGGCCCTCAACGCCGAATCTTTCTCCGCGCGTGGCGGCTAGCATACGGTAAGGCTATGCCCACGAGCGCGATCTAAGGAGCAACCGTTGGCCAGAATCCTCGATACCATCACGAACCCTTCGCAACTGCGCAACCTCTCGCAAGCCGAGCTGGCCCAACTGGCCGCTGAGATGCGCCAAGAGATCATCACCACGGTCAGCGTCAATGGCGGCCACCTCGCCCCCAACTTGGGCACCATCGAGTTGACGCTGGCACTACACATCGCCTTCGATACGCCGCGCGACAAACTGGTGTGGGATATCGGCCATCAGGCGTATCCACACAAGCTCGTCACGGGGCGGCTCGACCGCTTCCGCAGCATCAAACAGTTGGGCGGGCTGTCGGGGTACCTGAGCCGCGCGGAGTCGCCCTATGATGCCTTTGGGGCGAGCCATGCCTCGACCAGCATCAGCGCGGCGCTCGGCATCGCCGTGGCGCGCGACCTAGAGGGCAAGGACTTCAATGTCGTCGCCATCATCGGCGACGGCGCGCTGACCGGCGGCATGGCGCTCGAGGCCATCAACAACGCGGGCGCGATGGGCAACAAACTGATCGTCGTCATCAACGACAATGATAAGAGCATCTCGGACAACGTCGGCGCGATCCATCGCTACCTAGGCAATCTTCGTGCCCACCCGCGCTATCGCAAGCTGCGCAGCACCGCCAAGCAGGTGCTGACCGATCTGCCCGTGGTCGGCGACCTGGCGGCGGAGGTCGCGGAGCGCACGCAACGCAGCATGAAGGAATTCATGTTGCCGAGCAAGAGCGGCGTCATCTTCAGCGAACTGGGCTTCACCTTCCTCGGCCCCTTCGATGGGCACGATACGCAACTGATGATCGATGTCTTCGAGAAGGCCAAGCAACTGGATGGGCCGATCATGATCCAGGTGCTGACGCGCAAGGGGCGGGGCTATGCCCCCGCCGAGCAGGACTCTACCAAGTTTCATGGCCCTGGGGCCTTTGACCCCGCGACGGGCGTGATGGTGAAAAAGGTCGGCGCGCCCCCGGCGTACTCGGACGTGGCGGGCGACACGCTGGTGGAGATCTGCCGCAACGACCCGAACGTGGTGGGCATCACCGCCGCCATGGCCGAGGGCACGGGGC
>JBBQSR010000720.1:0-1603 GCA_038234855.1 Ktedonobacterales bacterium
ACACGCCAGCCCCGTCACGCTTTCGCGGCCTGTTCCATGCGATATTCGTGGACGGCTTGCTTGAGGACGCTGAGGGCGCTGGTGGCACAGGCGGGGCGCGTCATGACGATCTCGCGGCCCAGGTCGTCCATCAGTTGATCGGCGGTGATGGCCTCGATCTCTTCCAGCGACTTGCCCTGGGCGATCTCGGTCACGTAGTCCGCCGCCGCCATGCTGATGGTGCAGCCGTGGCCGTCGAAGGCGACCGCGTCGAGGTGGCCGTCTGGCGTGACGTGCGCGCTGATCTCCACGACGTCGGCGCAGCCAGGGTTGCCCCCGGTGCGAACGAAGGTCGCGTCATCGACCAAGCCGCGATTCTGGGGATTTTGATACCGCTCGACGAGAAAGTCGATGGCTTCTTGACGATCCATGGGCATGGCGATTGCCCTCCTCTTCAAGGATCGACGAGGGACGAGACACGCGCGCCGCGAAGTGCGGCAGTCGCACGAAGGGTGGTGCGTGTCTCGTCTGGGGGATGCTACTTTTCGATGGGGGCACCGACGAGGTTGCCCCACTCGGTCCACGAGCCGTCATAGTTGCGGACGTTGGGGTAGCCGAGTAACTGCGTCAGCACGAACCACGAATGCGCCGACCGTTCGCCGATGCGGCAATACGTCGTGATCTGCTTGTCGGGGGTGATGCCCTCGCCCGCGTAGAGCTGCGTCAGTTCCTCGGCGCTCTTGAAGGTGCCGTCCTCGCGCGCGGCCTTCGCCCAGGGGATGTTGCGTGCGCCGGGGATGTGCCCGCCGCGCGACGCGCCCTCTTGCGGATAGTTGACCATGTGCAGCAGCTTGCCCGAGTATTCATCGGGCGAACGCACGTCCACCAAGCCAGCGTTCCCGTTGCCCAGGATCTGCTCGACCTGGCTGCGGAAGGCGCGGATCGAGACATCCGCATCCTTCGCGGTGTAGGTTGACGCCGTCAGTTGGGGGATGTCTTTGGTGTAGGGGCGGCCCTCCTGCTCCCACTTCACGCGGCCACCGTCCATCAGTTTCAGGTTCTGGTGGCCATACATGCGGAAGAGCCAGAAGCTGTAGGCGGCGTACCAGTTGTTGCGGTCGCCATAGAAGACGACGGTGGTGTCATTGCTGATGCCATAGCGACTGGCCAGCGCCTCGAAGGCGGCCTTGCTGACGAAGTCGCGGCGGACGGGGTCTTGCACGTCGACGTGCCAGTCCAGCTTGATCGCGCCAGGGACGTGCCCGATCTCGTACAACAGCGGATCTTCATCGGCCTCGATGATGCGCACCTGGGGATCGCTCAGGTGGTCGGCGACCCATTGGGTATCGACCAAGACTTCGGGGTGGGCATATGTCGGTGCGGACATGCGGTGTTTCTCCTTGGGTGAACGGTAACTTTTGGTGACAATAATGGCGCGGAGCGGTCTCAACGCCTCTCACTCTTTATTGTACCGCGCGTTTTTATTTCCGATCAACTTGGTCAGGAATGTCGGCCTCAGCCCCGTCCCTGGGCAGTGGTGATGAGGATGGCGATCGCCACCTGCGCCAGCGCCTCGGCCTCTGTCATGGCGCGCCCCTCGATGGGGGGTAGCCCGGCGCGCGTG
>JBBQSR010000721.1:0-1601 GCA_038234855.1 Ktedonobacterales bacterium
GGCCGGGGCCGACGTGGTCGCGCCATCCGACATGATGGATGGCCGCGTGGGGGCCATCCGCGCCGCGCTGGATGCCGGGGGATTCGCTGACACCACCATCATGGCGTACTCGGCCAAATACGCATCGGCGTTCTATGGCCCCTTCCGCGAGGCGGCGGAATCCGCGCCACAGGTCGGCGACCGCCGCACCTACCAAATGGACCCCGCCAATGGCCGCGAGGCGCTGCGCGAGGTGGCGCTGGACGTGGCAGAGGGCGCGGACATCATCATGGTCAAACCCGCGACGCTGTACCTGGACGTGATCGCCCGCGTGCGCGACCAGATCGCCCTGCCCATCGCGGCCTATCACGTCAGCGGCGAATACGCCATGCTCAAAGCCGCCGCCGCGAATGGCTGGCTGGATGAGCGCCGCGCGACGCTAGAGGCGCTGACATCCATTCAGCGCGCGGGTGCCGACCTCATCATCACCTATTGCGCGCCCGACGCGGTCGCCTGGCTGCGCGACGGGGGATAAAAGTGAGGAACCTCATTCATGATACGGCAATGGTCCTTAAAACGAGAAGACGTTTTGCTGGCAACGCTCACTCGCAGTGATACCGACTGGCCTTGGGTTTACTGTACATTCGAGCCAACTCCAGCATTTGCGGAGTTTCTCCCTTACTTCCAAAGAGAATTAGAACTTTCCACCGAAGATGCAGACAACACAGCCTGGGAGGACGCCTACAACAGCATCGTTGATCTTCACTTGAAGCTTATCGAAGATGACGGTACTGTCATCGACACGTTTCTCTTGCATATTGATGGCGATACAGCCTGGTTCAGATACTGGCGCACATTGCTGCCATCTATTCCCCACTCCCTTTTTAGCGAGCCACCGGATACGCCCGCCCCTTCCACTGCATCCGCCCGGTCAGGCCCCAGCGCAGCGAGTTGAGGGTGATGGCGCATTGCAGCGCGATGGCGATGGGGTGGACCAGCGCGGAAAGCCATCCCGCGTCACGGCGCAGATCGGTCCCCCGATCCCCGACGCGGGCGGCCAGCATCAGCCGCATCGCCACCGCCAGCAGATAGGCGCTCGTCGGCAAGAGGACGAGCAGCCAAGGCTGGCGCAGCAGCAATGCCAATAGCGCCAGCAGCGGCGGCGCGACATACAGCGCGACCTGTGCCAGCACGGCGATGACCGTGAAGACGGGCGAACGACCGTAGAAATCGTAGAGGTTTTTGGAAAAACCGCGCCAGATCGCCTCATACGACGCATACATGCGGCAACGGACAGCGGTGCCGCCGCCCACCAGCGCCATGCGATAGCCCGCAGCCTTCACCCGCCGCGCCAACTCGACATCATCCAAAACGCAGTCGCGCACGGCGGCGTGGCCCCCCGTCGCCAGGTACGCGCCGCGCCGAAAGAAGAGGAATTGGCCGATGCCCGCCGACAGGCTCGGTTCCGGGCGACGGCGCACCAACCCCACCGGCAACAGCGTCAGGATGTTGAAAGGCAGCAGGGGCAGCAACAGTTGCTCGGGCGGGGTGAGGGCACGCTGGCGCGGCAAGACCGAGACGAGGCCCGTGTGCCAGGCCTCCGCGACGGCCAGCGCGTTGGC
>JBBQSR010000722.1:0-1596 GCA_038234855.1 Ktedonobacterales bacterium
CTTCGATCTGCACGTGGTTCAGCCCGATAATCTGGGGGTCAGCCATGGCCACACCATCCCCTCGCAGGCTGCTTGTGCTAGCCGCGGCTGTAGAGCGGCATGATCACATAGAGATAGTTATCATTGCCGAGCGGCTTCACCAGGCCAGGCGACTGGGCGGTGTTGAGTTCCAGCACCACCTCTGGCGTGTCGATGACCGCCAGCACGTCATTGAGATATTTGATGTTGAAGAGGATGTTGACGGCAGGGCCATCCACCGTGGCATCGACAGTGCCGGTTGAATCGCCCAGTTCGTCATTGGTCGCTTGCAGCGTGACGACGCCGGGGGTCAGCCCCTCTTGGCCGGGCGTCACGGCGACCTTGACCGTGTTGCTGGCCGAGTCGCTCTTGGCGAAGAGGGCGGCCACCTTCGCTGCCGCGCGCAGCTTGTCGGTCGGCATGACCACGCGCGTCGTCAGCGTCTTGGGCACGATGGCATCGAAGTTGGGGAATTGCCCCTCGATCAGGTGCGACACCATCTCTAGCCCCGGCGCGCGGAAGACGATCTGGTTACGTGCCGAGGTGGTAAAGACCTCCACCGACCCCTCGGAGGGGACGATCTTGCTCAGTTCGTTCAGGGTGCGCGCGGGGATGAGCATGTCGTCGGCGCGGCTGACATCGCCGGGCAGATCCGTGGTGCGCACCGCCAGCCGGAAGGTATCGGCGGCGGCGAAGGTCAGCTTGCCATCGCGCGCCCGCGTCAGCACGGCGGTGAAGATGGGGCGCGCGTCATCCATGGCGGCGGCGAAGGTCGTCTGGGTGATCATGCCGCGCAGTTCGCCGATGTCGAGCACCAACGGCTGCTCCGCGCCCTCGATCTGCGGGATGGAGGGGAACTCGCTGGCGTCCATCCCCCGGATGTTCGCCTCGCTCGAACCGCCGCGCACGCGCACGCCGGGCGTGCCGCCGGGGAGCGGCCCCAGCTCCACATCACCGGCCTCTAGCGCGTTGACGAAGTCGGTCAGCAGCCGCGCGGGGATGGTGGTGGACCCCTCTTCCTCGACCCGTGCGGCGACGCGGCAGGTGATGGCGAGTTCCAGATTCGTCGCGGAAAGGCGCACATGGTCGCCCTCGGTCACGATCAGCAGGTTGGCCAGCACGGGTAGCGTGCTGCGCGTCGAAACGGCGTGCCCCACCGTCGCCAGCCCCCGGCTCAGGTCTTGGCGTTTGCAGATGATTTTCATGCATTGTCTCCTTGCCTACGTGGCATGTGTGGCGTTCTCATTTGGTCGTATCGCTTCATTCTATGATACCTTCCCATATATAGCGTCCCCTGCCCTGAAGGTACCATGTGCCCCGCCCCATTCGGGGGACTTGTCGATAACCCACCACGTGATGGCACCGGAATGGCTGGCGCGTTTGGGGAACATTGTCTCTACCCAGCGGGCGACTGAGCCGCTATGCTCTGAACTGGGGCACCCCGCCGCGCCCACGCCGCTATGATGAGGTTCACGAGCCGATGGAAACCCTTGCGACGCCGACCACGACCACCGCCACCCCGTCACCGACCACGCTGCCCTGGTACCGCGATCCGGGGGTGCAGATGGGGGCGCTGGG
>JBBQSR010000723.1:0-1594 GCA_038234855.1 Ktedonobacterales bacterium
ACGCCCCACGACGATGCCAGAGGTGATCGTCGCTCCCCCGGCGACCGTCCACAGCCCCCCCACGGCATCGGCCCCCCAATGAAACGATTGCAGCGCGAGGATGGGTAACGCCACAATCAAGATGCCGTACGGGACGTTGGAGATGAAGACGGTGATGGCGATGCCGCGCAGCGTCCGGTGCCGCACCACGTAGCGCAGCGACTCCCAGGCGGCGGCGAGCAGCGGCTCAGGTGTCTCCGTCGCCATGCCCCCGGCAAGCTGCGGAAAGTGGCGCACGCCAAAGAGCGCCCGATAACTCACCACACCATGCGTTGGGGACATCTCGCGCGTGTTGCTGCTCACCTGCTCCATCCTTTTCGTTGCCGCCTTCGGCTCGCCTGATGCCTGGATGGAGGCACTATAACACGGCGGGCAGGGCAAACGACGTCGTGCCCCTGGAAAACCGCGACTTCGCAACACTTTCCGTAAGGGCAATCAGCAGATGTCTGGGGACCCTATTGTGGAATGGGCAACATGGCGAAGAATATGCATGGTATACGTGTATTCTGATGTTACAGATGATGCACGCCAGTCGTCATGATCTGTATCACGGGGGACATCTCAGGACGGTTGGTCGCCCGACACCCCGCCATTATCCAGATTGTTTGGATGCTGCCATGCTCGACTTCGCCTCCTCAAATTCGACCATTTCTACGCAACGGGGCTATCTGCCCTTGGGTGCGTATGCCATCATCGGCGACTGTCGCACGGCGGCACTGGTGGGGGACGATGCCTCCATCGATTGGTGCTGCCTGCCCGACTTCGACTCACACCCCGTGCTCTCGCGCATCATCGGCGCGCCGCGCGGGGGCTACCTGGCGCTGACCGAACCGGAAAGCGGCGTCAGCCCCACCGCCATCCGGCAAGCCTACCTGCCAGACACGGCCATCCTCACCACCGAGGTCCAGCTTGCCACCGGGCGGTTGCTGGTCACCGATTTCATGCCCATGCATGGCCTCTTGCCGCTCAATGGCCATGGCGACGACCCCTGCATCGTCCGGCAGATCACCGCGCTGGAGGGCGAGTGCCACTTCGCCGTCACCTTCAAGGTCGCACCGGATTATGGCCGCACCCAGCCGCGCATGACCGTGAACGACGAGGGCGTCATCGCCGCGGGTGGCTCTGGCGTGGTGGTGCTGAGCTATGCCGATGGCAACGCCGAGGGGGCGCAATTAGAGAATCCCTTCACTGGCCCATTTTCCAGCAAGCATGTCTTGCGGCCCGGCGAGCGGCTGACGGTGGTGTTGGGCTGGGCGCAGCACCCGCATCTGGGCAGCCGCCTGCGCCGCGCCTTTCGCCGCGATTGGCACGCCAACTTCGACGCCACGCGCCATTTTTGGGAAGATTGGACGGCGCACGGCACCTAGAGTGGCCCCTACCGCGATGCCGTCGGGCGCAGCGCCATCACGCTGAAGCTGCTGACCTTTGCCCCCACCGGCGCGATGGTTGCTGCCCCCACTACCTCGCTGCCCGAACGCATCGGCGGCACCCGCAACTGGGACTATCGCTACACGTGGATTCGTGATGGCTCCTTCGCGGCGGGTGCGCTGGCCTC
>JBBQSR010000724.1:0-1585 GCA_038234855.1 Ktedonobacterales bacterium
ATGATGCGCAGCGGGGCGTTGCTCTCGCGCCAGCCGAAAAGTTGCGTACCGCCATCCAGCGCCATCGGCAACAGCAGCATGATTGTCAGGCTCCAGTGCAGCGGACGGATGCGGTGGCGTACCACGCGGAAGATCATCGTCCCCGCCCAGATGGCGAAGTAAAGCGAGAAGTTGCGGGCGCACATCGCGATCTGGTGGCCGAGGAGGTAGAACGAGTGTGACGGCACCTGCTCGCAGATGGCGTGGTACGAGCGGAAAATCTGCCCAGCGAGATCGGTGAAGCCCAGGTAGGCGATGACCGGCGTCGCCAGTGCCAGCGCCAGCAGCAGCCCCAGCACCCAGTTCAGCAGCCCCAGCCAATGACCGATCAGCCAGTCAGCGGCGTTGCGCGCGCCCGTCTCGACGGCGTTGCTGAGGGATTGTCGCCAGGGCGCGACCGTGCCTGGCATGCGCGTCGTTGGCTGTGCCATCGGGTTTACCTCTTCATCAAGGCGCGTGCGAGCGATGCTTGGGCGGCGTCATCCATCCGCCCCTCGGCGGCGATGGTGCCATCCACCAGGATCACGGGGATGCGATAGCGATATTCCGCGAAGACGGCGGGGTCGCGTCGGATGTCGACCTCGTCGAGCATCAGCGGCGCGTAGTGGTCGGGGTCCGCCGCGAAGTCTTCGAGCCACCCCCGCGCGATCTCGCACAGGTGGCATTCCGGCTTCATATAGAGCACGACGGCGCGGGATGCTGGCATGAGGTGAGCGACCTGTCCCCTGCAATGGTTTCGTGGGCGGAATATTCACGCGAAATGGCCGCTCACGCTTTTTTCAGTCTTGTACGTTATCATATCATACAACGCGACTTCAGGATCATTTGGGGCACACGGGGAGGGCACAGACATGGCACAGCAAGCGACAGCGGCACAATGGGAACGGCTGCGCGGGGCCGAGGCGACGCTCTTGGCACAGATTCCCGTCGCCATCACGACGCATGAGATCAGCGTCGGGGGCGACAACATCCACTACCTCACGGCGGGCGACCCGAAGCTGCCACCGTTGGTGCTGGTGCATGGGCGCGGCAGCGCGGCGGCGCTGTGGGGGCCGATCCTGCCGCAATTGGCCGCGCACCGCCACCTGATCGCCGTGGATATGCGCGGTTGGGGGTTATCGGCGCGCACGCCCTTCACCGGCCAGGGGGGCGCGGCGGCCATCGCGTGGTGGCGCGACGGCGTGTTGGGCGTCGTCGATGCGCTGGGGCTGACGCGCTTCGACCTGATGGGCCACTCGCTCGGGGGGATGGTGTCGCTGGGCATCGCGCTGGCGCGTGGCGCGCAGATCGACCATCTGCTGCTAGAGGACGCGGCGGGGTTCGCCCTCACCTCGCCGCTCGGCATTCGGCTCTACGTCGCCATCGAGCCGGAACGCGTCGCGCCCCTCTTGCCGCGCCCGATCTTCGACTATTTCGCGCGGGGTTCGGTGAGCATCCCGCATCTGACGCCCGCCGCGCGGAAGGCGTATGCGGACTTTGTGCACACGCTGACGACCTTCCCCGGCACGCGGGCGAGTGGGGCGCGCGGCTTCAACACCATCGTCGG
>JBBQSR010000725.1:0-1559 GCA_038234855.1 Ktedonobacterales bacterium
CTTCGCGGGCGGGCACGGGCGGGCGCAACTGGGCATGGCCGAGGTCACGCTGACGCTCGACAACTCCTCGAATTGGCTGCCGTCCGAGTTCACCGAGGTCACGGTGACGCGCCGCGCCTTTCGCTCGGGCGATTCGGATTACCTGATCAACGGCACCAAGGTGCGTCTGAAGGACATGCTGAATCTGCTGTCACAGGCGCGCATCGGCCACGATTCGTATACCATCATTGGGCAGGGGTTGGTCGACCAGGCGCTGTCGTCGCGGGCCGAGGAGCGCCGCAGCCTCTTCGAGGATGCCGCTGGCATCCGCCACTTCCAGACGCAGCGCAACGACGCCGAGGGACGGCTGACCCAGACGCACACCAACCTCAGCCGCTTGCACGACATCCTCAATGAGATCGAGCCGCGCCTCGGACCATTGGCCGAGCAAGCGCGCCGTGCGAAAGAATACATCACCACCCGGTCGGACCTAGATCGCGCGCAACGGCAGTGGTTCGCTTACCAGTGGCGCGCGGTGCATGCGAAGGTCGAGGTCGCCGAGGCCGCTGAATCCGCCGCCCAGGGGCGCGCGGCGACGCTGCGCGAGGGGCTGGGCGACCACGAGAGCAACCAGCAATCCCTGCGCCAGCAGCGCGCGGCGTTGATCGAGGCCATCGCGGAATTGCGACGCCAGCGCGGCGAGGCCATGTCGCGCGTGCAGACGTTGGAGCGCGACCGCGCCGTCGCCCAGGAGCGCGCCGCCAGCCTGGAACGCCAGCACAAGGAACTGGACGGCGAGCAGGGCCGCATGAATTGGTCGCTGACCGAGGCCGAGACGCGCATTCAGGCGATGGAATCTCAAGTCGCCGACGGCGAAGACGCCATCACCGCCGCCCAGACGCAGATCGCTGATCTCGAAAGCGCCAGCCACCGCGCCCGCCAGCAGCAGGAACGCGACGAAGCGAAGTTGCGCGCCGCCCAGCGCGATGCCATGCAAGCCCAGGCCCGCCTGACCGCCGCCCAGGCCGAGGCCACGCGCCTCCGCAAGGGCCGCGACGACCGCCAAACCGCCCTTGCCGCCCGCCAATCCGCCACCCAGGCCGCGCAGGAGCGCGCCACCGTCGCCCAAACGAAGCTCGACGCCTTGCGCGCGACCTACGAAGCCGCCCGCGCCGAACTGGGCGACCTGCTGGTGGACCGCGAATCGCTGGCGACGCGCATCACCACCGACGCCGCCCAGGTCGAGGCGCTGCGTAGTGCCCTAGCCGACCAGCAGCGCGAGCGCCGCGCCCTGGCGGATCGCCTGAAGCTGCTGCACGAATGGGAGGCCAGCCAGGGCAGCAGCAGCGCCGTCCTCGCCGCCATCGCGGAGGCACCTGCCGACGACCGCCCGCGCATCCTGGGCACGCTGGCCCAGGTCGTGCGCTCCGACCCGCGCTATGAGGTCGCCTTCGAGGCGGCGCTGCATCCGTACCTGGGCGCGCTGGTCGCTGCCAGCGAAGACGATGCCTGGCGGGCGGCCCTGCTGCTGGAGGCCGCGAATGTCGGGCGGGCACTGGTGCTCTGGCCATTAGAGGCAT
>JBBQSR010000726.1:0-1555 GCA_038234855.1 Ktedonobacterales bacterium
AGCGGCTCATCGGCGTGATCCTCACCGGCGCGGGATCAGATGGCGCGGCGGGGGCGCGCGATGTCAAGGCCAGCGGCGGCCTCGTGGTCATCGAGAATCCGGCCACGGCGGCCTACCCGTCGATGCCCCAATCGCTGGCCCCCAGCACCGTCGATCTCAGCGTCGATCTCGCGGAGATCGGTCCCTTGCTGGCCCAAGTGATCGCCGGTGTGTATACCCCGGCACCCACCGAAGCGGACGCGGCATTGCCCCGTCTGCTCGCGCAGGTGCGTGAGCACAGCGGCATCGATTTTACCGCCTACAAAGCGCCGACGATCCTGCGTCGCTTGCAGCGCCGTCTGGCCGCCACACGCAGCGCGACCCTGGCGGCGTACTTGGCCTACCTGGCGGAGCACCCCGACGAATACGCGCTCCTCGTCGCCAGCTTTCTTATCAACGTGACCGAGTTCTTCCGCGATGCCGAGGTCTTCGCCGCCCTGCGGACCCAGGTCGTGCCCGACCTCCTCGCCCATGCCCGGCAGACGCAGGGCGAGGTGCGCTGCTGGTCAGCGGGCTGTGCCACCGGCGAAGAAGCCTATTCCCTGGCGATGTTGTTTCTGGAGGCCATGGGGGATGACGGCGACGCGGTGCCCATCCGCATCTTCGCCACCGATGTCGATGCCGACGCGATCGCCTACGCGCGCTAGGGGGTGTATCCGGCCAATGCCCTGACCAACGTGCCCCCCGCCCTGCTCGCCCGCTGCTTCACGCCACGGGATGGCGCCTATGAGGTCACGCCCGCCGTGCGCCAGATGATTGTTTTTGGCCAGCATGACCTGGGGCAACGCGCGCCCTTCCCCCACCTCGATCTGGTGCTGTGCCGCAATGTCCTCATCTATTTCACCCCGGAGTTGCAGCGCCGCGCCTTGCAATTGTTCGCCTTCGCCTTACGCGCGGGGGGCTATCTGGCGTTGGGCAAAGCCGAGACGACCCAGGCCCTGGCGGCCCCCTTCGCCCCCGTCGCAGCTCCCACCAAACTCTACCGTCGTCAGGGGGAGCCGGTCCTGGTGCCGCCGGCCGTTCTGCTGCGGCCCGCACTCCCCCCCTTGCCGCGCGCGCGTCCCCGTGTCCCGGCCCCCGCCCTCCCGCTGGTGGCCCGCCCGCCGTCCCCCAACGAGCGCATCGGGAGCCTGCTGATGCAGTCGGCCATTGGCGTCGTCGTCATCGACCGTCACTATGATATCCAGGCCATCAATCGGGCAGCTCAGGAAGGGCTGGGCATCTACCGACCCGCGCTGGGCGAAGATGTGCTCCATCTGCTGACTACTGTGCCCAGTGAGCCGGTGCGCGTCCTCATCGATGCCACCTTCGCGGGGACGGCCAGCACGACCGAGGTCCTCGTGGCGACGCTCCGCGACGAACAGCACCATTTCGCCTTCACCGCGACCCGCCAGCTGGCGGATGCGGCGGCGGGGACAGGGGAGCAGGTGCTGGTCCAGTTCCGGGATGTCACGACGCAGACCCAGGCCACCGTCGCCGCCACCCAGCGCCGTCAGCAGCGGGCCGCGACCGCCCT
>JBBQSR010000727.1:0-1549 GCA_038234855.1 Ktedonobacterales bacterium
GATTGGGGGGCACCCTCGCTGGCGTTCGCGCCCTTGCCAGCGGGGGGCAGATCGGCGGGCACGGCGCTCAGCGCGGCGAAAAAGGCGGTGGCGGCCTCGCGGGCGCGCCCGACCGTGTTGCCCCAGTTTTGCCCCGTGTCACCGGGGATGGCCCGTACTGCGCGGTCTAGCAAGCCACCGTTGCCGCGCCCGTCGCGTCGCCACAGGCAATCCAGCGTGCGGGTCAGCGCGTCGGCCTCGATGGTGTGGGCGGCGCTCGCCATCACGCCCTCTTCCAGCAGGTGCGCCTCGGTCAGCAGATAGCCATCCGCCGCTGGCAGGGCGGTCGGCCCCCCAGATGCGAAGAGCGCGGCATGGGTGGTGACGACGATCTGCGCGCTCGCGGCGGCGTCACGGGCGCGGCGGGCAAAGCACCAGCCCCGCTCGCGATAGGCGCACCCTGGCGTCTCGGTGAAGGTCGCGCTGCCCCGCACCAGATCCCACGCGGGCGCTTCCATGCTGGGCAGGGTGATCTCGTCGCGCGCGCCCGTCGCGGTGTCGTGCGCCCACACCGTCAGCTTCGCCAGCCCGCGCATCGTCTCGGGCGTGGCCGCGACGGCGGTGCGCAGCGGCCCGTACCAGCGATGCAGGCACAGGTAATCGCGCGGCTCGGCGCACAGCGCCACGGTTGGGGCGGCGTCGGGCGGCGTGGCCAGCCGCCCCAACGCGCGTGGCAAATGGACCTCTACGATGGCGCGGGCGGCGGCGGGGGTAGCGGCGGCGATGACCAGCCGCTGCGCCCCCGGCAGCGCCCACGCCATCGCGGGGCCGAGCACCGCCTCGACGCTGTCACTGGGCGCTGCCAGCTCGATAAGCGCGGCTTGGCGCTGGGTGAGGGCGCTGGTGACGGCATCACTGATGTCGCGGATTTCGCCGCGCTGGCCATCGGTACGCGCGACCAGCGGGCGCGGCGCGGGGTCGGCTAGCGTGGCGACATGCAGATCCAGCACGTTCGGGTTCATGCGCAGTTGGGCGTTGATGGCGCGGGCAAAGGTCGTCGTGTTACTGCCCGATGAGAGGCCACGTCGCGTGCGCTCCTGGTGCAGCGGCAGGCTGGCGGGTAGCACCAGCGGCGGGGCCAGCTCGCACAGGTCCGCCAGCACCTCGTCGGGCAGGGCGCGGATGCGCGCTTCGAGCGCCAGCAAGACATCGCGCGCCAGCACCGCGTCGGCCAGGGCGCGATGGTGCGTGGGTGCCGCGACGCCCAGGTGCTCCGCCACGGTGCCGAGCGAATAGCTAGGAAGCGTCGGCAGCAGCAGCGAGGCGAGTTCGTAGGTGTCGAGCAGGGCGTTGCGCTCCGCCAGATGCATCTTGCGCAGGAAGCTGGCGTCGAAGCCGACGCTGTGCCCCACCAGCGGCGCGTCGCCCAGCAACGCGCGCAACCGTGGCGCGATGGCGCTGAATGCGGGCGCGCCCACCAGCATGGCGGGCGTGATGTTGGTGAGCCGCTGGATGCGATAGGGCAGCGTGCGGCGCGGCTCAACGAAGGTTTCGTAGGAATCGAGGATCT
>JBBQSR010000728.1:0-1548 GCA_038234855.1 Ktedonobacterales bacterium
AATGGACCCATTAGACGCCAGTCGTCACTCGCGCCGCATGGCGTGCAGAATACGTGTCCCAAAGGAGCCTTACCCTCATGACCTACGTCATCACCTCGCCCTGTGTCGGTGTGAAAGATGCCTCGTGCGTAGATGTCTGCCCCGTAGACTGCATCCATCCCACGAAGGATGAAGCCGATTTCGCGACGGTCGACATGCTCTTCATCAACCCGGATGAGTGCATCGACTGCGGTGCCTGTGAGCCAGCGTGCCCCGTCTCGGCGATCTTCGAGGAAAGCGCCGTCCCCGCCGCCGACAAGCAGTACATCCAGATCAACGCGCAGCACTTCGCCTAGCCGACGCATCCCCGCTCCCCCTTGGCATCCCACGGATGGCGAGGGGGCATTGCTATCCAGCGGATGCCAAAAAAATCGGCGGTGCTTCGTTTTCTGAAAAGGAGGCACACCATGGGGGCAGAACCACCGACCATCCGGCTGCGGGGGCTGCCCAGCGCCGATGATTCGTTGCGCATCTACCAATCCGACGCGCTGGCGATATCGCTGCGGTGCGAGGTGACGCGCGGGCAGGTGCTGGTCTACGGCATCATCGCGCAGGGGTACGATGCCGCGCCCGCCATCCTGGTGCGGCTGCTCACATCGACGGACACCCCGACGCTGGTCGGCGAATCGCTGGTCGAGTCGGGGAGCTTCGAGCTTGGCCCCGTCGCCGCAGGGGCCTACCAGATCGAGGTGCTACTGCCCGACCGCCTGCTGGTGGTGACGGATGTGCATCTGTCTCACCCCCCGCTCCCCCCTGCGCCACGTGCGGCGGATGTGGGGGACCACGCATGAGCTGGAGGTGGCCCCATGGATGAAGCGCAGTTCGTCGCCGCGCTGATCGCTGCTCGTTGTGATGCGGCACGCGAGGCCGTCATCGCGCGCGCCGTGGGGGAACACGCTACCACCCTGGAACCCTTCGCGCAGGAAGTGAAGTCAGCGTGGTTCGACCGCTACCTGAACGCCGACCTGGAACGCGCCTTCGCGGTCGCCGACGGCCTCTATCAACTGGGCAATATGGCGCACCACGCGGTCGTGAGCGCGCTGGGGCTGCTGTCGCGCGGCGATGTGGAGCGCCAGAGCGGCCACGCGCTGACCGCGATGGGACTGCACGAACGCGCGGGCGAGCGCTTCATGCGCGCGGGCGACCGCGTGGGCTGGGCACGCGCACGGGGTGGGTGGCTGATCGCGGCCACCCACGCTGGTCGCGTCACCGAGGCTGACCTTGTTGCCATGGATGAAGCGCGTCAAGTGTTGGCCGACGCAAGACAAACATTTCGCCTGGTCGTCTTGGAGCAAAATATTGGACTGGCATATATCTATCTCGGTTTCCCACAAGAGGCGTTGAATGCATTCGACCGTGGGTTGACTTACACGAGCGAACAATCACATACAAATCTAAGAGCCATGCTTCTTGGTAACAAGGCTAATGTTTTTTTTTGGCAAGGAGATCTGTCTCTCTCTCTAAAATTCCATCAGGAAGCATACGCGTCTTTCATTGATGCGACTAATA
>JBBQSR010000729.1:0-1546 GCA_038234855.1 Ktedonobacterales bacterium
ACCGACCGAGGACACGACCTTCTCGACATGGGCGGTGGTGCCGCGCGATTCGCCGCTGCCACCCACCGTTGGTCGTCCCATCCCCAATACGCAGTTGTACATCCTCGACAAACTGCGGCAGCCCGTCCCGGTGGGGGTACCCGGCGAGGTCTATATCGGGGGCATGGGGCTGTCACTCGGCTATTTGGGACGCCCCGACATGACGGCGGAGCGCTACGTGCACAATCCCTTTGGGGCGACCGCTGACGCGCGCATGTACCGCACGGGCGACCTCTGCCGCTACCTGCCCGATAGCAAGGTCGAATATCTGGGCCGCATCGACCAGCAGGTGAAGGTGCGCGGCTTCCGCATCGAACTCGGCGAGATCGAATCCGTGCTGAATCGGGTGGCCGGGGTGCACGAATGTGTCGCGGCGGTGCGTGCCGATGCGAGCGCCAACCAGCAGATCGTCGCGTATGTCGTCGCGGATGCCACCACCACGACCGATGCCCTGCGCGCGGCACTGCAAGCGCAGGTGCCCGGTTATATGGTGCCCGCCGCCATCGTGCGGCTCGACGTGCTGCCCCGCACCCCCAATGGCAAGATCAATCGCCGCGCGCTGCCCGATCCCACCTGGGGGAATAGCGCCGATTTCGTGGCCCCGCGCACCCCCATCGAGGCGCAACTCGCCGCGATCTGGGCCGATGTGCTGCACCTGGATCGCGTCAGCGTGACGGATAACTTCTTCGCGCTGGGCGGCCATTCGCTGCTGGCGACGCGATTGATCGCGCGCATCCGGGCGGCGCTGGCACCTGATCTGGCATTGCGGGCGCTTTTCGCCGCGCCGACCATCGCGGAACTGGCCTTGGTGGTGGGCGAGGCCGAGCCCGTCGCCGCGCCCGTCGCGCTGCCAGCAGTGGCGCGCGATGGGCCATTGGTGCTGTCGGCGGGGCAGGAACGGCTGTGGTTCTTTGACCAGTTGACCCCCGGCACCATCCTCTATAATGTGCCCATCGCGCTGCGGCTGAGCTTCGCCGTCGATGAGTCGCTGCTCGCCGCGACGCTGCACACGCTGATGCTGCGCCACGAAAGCTGGCGCACCACCTTCCACGCGACCAACGCCGGGGCACGCCAGCGCATCGCGCCCGAGGCCGCTGTGCCGCTGCGCTTCGTCGATCTGCGGTCGCTGCCCCCAGTGGAGCGCGAGTCGGCCATTCAGGCTGAGGCGCTGCGCGAGGCGCGGACCTCCTTTGATCTGGCGACTGGGCCGCTGGTGCAGGTGGCGGCGCTGCGGACGGGGGCGGCGGAGACGCTGGTGCTGGTGACGCAACACCACATCATCACCGATGGCGCGTCGGTCGATCTGCTGACCGATGAATTGCTGACGATCTATCGGGCACTGCGCGACGGCCACGCGCCCGCTCTGCCCGAGGTGACGCGCGATTACGCCGACTATGCCGCGTGGCAGCGCGCGTGGCTGGCCAGCGCCGACAGCCACGCGCACGTCGCCGCGTGGCGCGGGCAACTGGCTGAGTACCCCGACATCCTCAATCTGCCGACGGATTAC
>JBBQSR010000730.1:0-1538 GCA_038234855.1 Ktedonobacterales bacterium
CGCGACCTCGGCCCAGTGCGCGCCCGCGTCGTCGCTGCGATAGAAGCCAACGTGCGAGGCGACCACCACCGTGCCGGGCAGCCCCCGCAGCGCCAAGATGCCATGCAGGTGGTTTTGCGACCCCCCATAGCGCGTGTCCTCGCTGCTGGTGCCGCCGCCGCAGCCCGCCAGCACCAAGGTCAACGCGATGAGCGCGCCGCTGATGACGCGCGCGAAACGGTTAGATTGCGGGGACATCACGTGAGGCTCCTTTGCGCATGCGGCGCGAAATGATGAGGACGGCGACGATGCACGTCACCAACACGACGACGCTCACCCCGATGCCCACGATAGTGGCGGATTGCCGGTCGAGCAGCGGCGGGTACGACCCCGTGATGACGGTGCGCGGCGTGCCCCGACCGCGATGCTGGCGAGGGGCTGCCGCGTCGTGGCGTCCAGCATCGTCACCTGCCCTGCGTCGCGCTGGGCGATGAAGGCATACGCGCCGTCAAAGGTGATGGCGACCGCGCTGGGGCCACCCGCGATGGGAAAGTGCTGGATCGATGCATTCGGGAAGCCCCCCCCGCCGCTGGCCGTGACGGGCGCGAAGATGGAGACATCGCCGCTGGCCGCATCGGGCACATAGATCTGGCTGGTGACGGCATCGTAGTCCATCACGCCCAGGCTGGCCCCGTCGCGCCGCACCAGCGTCCCCACGACCGTGTGGGTCGCCAGGGCGATGACGACGACCTGCCCCGCGCGGGTGGTGACGTAGGCGACGCTGGCATTCGCGAGGACCACGACGTATTGCGGCCCGCCTGGCACCGGGATGGTCGCCGTGACCTGGCGGCTCAGCGCGTCGATGACGCTGACGGTGTCGCTGCCCGCGTTGGCGACGAAGACCTGGGGCGCGCCCCCGATGCTGGTGCCCAGCCCGGCGATGGCGATGCCTGTCGGTTGCTGGCCGACCGCGATGGTCGCCAACACACGGCGATGGTCAGGGTCAAGCGCCGTCACTGTGCCCGCGTCACGGTTGGCGACGAAGACCTGCGCGGCATCCGCCAGATCGATGGCGAGGCCCGTCGCCCCCGCGCCCGTGGCGATGGTCCCTGTGACGGCGTAGGTGCGCGTGTCGATGATCGCCATCTGTCCAGCGGCTTGCTCGGTCACGTAGGCATAGCGATTGTCGGCGCTGAGCACCACGCCCCACGGCGCGCCGCCGAGCGTGATGGTGCGCGTGACCTTGCGCTGGGCGATGTCGATGATCGCCAGCCCATTGCCCGCGTCCCCCGTGCCCGCGACATAGGCGAGGTTTGGCGCGCCACCATCGGCCCGCGTCGCGCCCACAGGCAGCAGCGCCAGCACACCCGAGCAGGCGAGCACGAGGGCGAGCAAGATGACCAAGGCACGACGCGGATCCTTCATGGGAGCCTCTCGGGGTGGGCTAGGCGGGGCCGGGGAGGGCCAGCAACAGCACCTCGAAGACCATGCGCGGATTCACATTCTGGTCGAGTTGTTCCAACGCGGTGCCCAGGGCGCGCACGAAGGTTTCGGCGGCG
>JBBQSR010000731.1:0-1535 GCA_038234855.1 Ktedonobacterales bacterium
CCGCCGGGGGCAACATGGCGGGCGGCACCGAGGCGTATCAGCACGTCCCCTATTTCTTCTCAGACCAGTTCGATCTGTCGCTGAATATGCTTGGCTACCCCAGCGCCGATGCCCAGATCACGTTGCGCGGCGACACGGGCACGAAAAAGTTCACCGCGCTGTATGTGCAGGATGGCACGCTGCGCGCCGCGCTGATGGTCAACGACGACGCCCAGATGGACCAATTGCGCGACCTCATCCAGCGTGCGGCCAAGCTGACGGGGGACGTGACGCTGCTGGCCGACCCCAGCAAAGAGTATAGCGAGGTATTCGCGGGGTAGCTGAACCGAGCATCCCCCAGTTTTCACCGGGAGAGTGGCGATGACAACGAGATCTCTGGTTGACCCTGAGCTTGCCGTGTTGCTGGATCAGATCCCCAGCGCCGAACTGACGGAAGACATTGTCAAACAGGTACGGGCAACGAATCAGGAACTGCGCTCCCACCCGCTGCCGAGCCACCCCGGTGTCGAGGTGACGGAGTGCTTCGTGCCGGGTCCCAAAGATGCCCCCGAGGTGCGCGTGCTGCGCTATCAGCCAACCAACGGCGCGATAGCGCGACCGGCCTTGCTTTGGCTACACGGGGGCGGCTATATCATGGGGAATCCTGAGCAAGAAGATCCCCTGGCCAAGACGATCGTGACCGCCATCGGCTGCGTGGTGGTTTCGGTCGACTACCGCTTGGCTCCCGAGACGCACTACCCTGGTCCCGTGGAAGATTGTTACGCGGCCTTGAGGTGGCTGCATACGCATGCGGGCGAACTCAGCGTCGATCCTACTCGCATCGCGATCGGGGGGAGCAGCGCAGGCGGGGGGCTGGCCGCCGCGCTGGGGTTGCTCGCTCGTGACCGAGGGGAGGTCCCCCTGGCCTTCCAACTGTTGCTCCAGCCGATGCTCGATGATCGCACGTGTGCATTGCCGGACCCGCATCCCTACGCAGGGGAATTCATCTGGACACGGGACGCCAACCGCTTTGGCTGGACCGCGCTGCTGGGCCAGGAACCAGGCCTGCCAGATGTTTCGCCCTACGCGGCAGCGGCACGCGCGGAGCATTTGGGGGGCCTGCCATCGACGTTCATCAGCGTCGGTGCCCTCGATCTGTTTCTCGAAGAGGATCTGGAGTATGCGCGTCGCCTCACACGGGCAGGGGTACCAACGGAGTTTCACCTCTATCCGGGGACCTACCATGGCTTCAGGATGGTCGCCGATGCCCAGGTGACCCAGATCGCCGAACGCGATCAGCTCGCCGCGCTGCGACGAGCCTTGGGGACGCCTCGCCCCGCAGCGGCGGGGTTGCCCGCCGACCCCTCTCACGAGTGAACAAAAACACCCCGGACGACGCCGCTGTATGTATGGGCTATTATGAAGAGCGGGAACAATGGTGGCTTGCCGACAATGGCGGAGCCACCCGCCCTGCTCCATTGAGAAGTGGAGCGTGCGCCTGAGCGATACGTGTGCACTATGGTCTCATGTATCCGTTCGGTGTCGTGACATCGGCA
>JBBQSR010000732.1:0-1513 GCA_038234855.1 Ktedonobacterales bacterium
CGACCAGCAACAGGCTCACCACCCCTACACTCAGGCCAACGATCAGGCCGCGCGTCCGCCGCGGTGGCGACAGGGCAGGCGGCGGCGGTGGCGGGGGAAAAGGCATCGCTGGCTGGGGCGCGGCGGCAACGGGGAGCTGCCCAGGCTGTTCGGGCTGTGGCTGCATAAAAACAGTGCCTCCTTGTCAATGACGCAACATGAGGGCAAGCGCTCACTCGCCCCTCTGGATATACCCGATCCTGTGCAGAGAATCAAGGAAGTGAGCAGCGGAATTGCTGCTGTCATGCAAAATCCTGGGTGCATCTTATGTAAATTGACACGCGCTTGATATCTTGCTACACTAGTCGCAAAGCATGCCACTAGGGGAGCGAGTTGATGATCCCATACTCACATAGACCTGACCTAAACATTGGCGGTGGGCCGAACCTCACGGACGCGCCAGCGACTCCCCCAGGAAGGTTGGCGGCCTATCTGCCCACGGTGCGGCAGCATGGGTGGGCCATCGCCATCATCGTGCTGGCCACCATCGTTGGGCAAACAGGCGAGTTGTACCACCAGCTGGGTGCCGGGGAATTGCTCGATACCGTCAATTATCTTTCCGCCACGCACAACCTGCTGGCGACGGGGCAATTTTTCGATCCGTTGCGCACCCCTGGCTATCCGCTCTTTCTCGCGGCGTTTCTGGAGTCGGGCATCGGGGCACCGCTCTTTTGGGCGATGATCGTGCAGGTGATCATCACCATCATCACCAGCTTCGCCGTGTACGTCTTGGGGTGGCATCTGAGCGGGCGGCGCGTACCCGCCGTCATCGCGGCAGCCTTGTGCGCCTCGAATGTCTTGATCGTGCAATGGGAACGCGACATCCTCTCAGAGACGCTCTCGTACTGGCTCCTCGTCGTTCTGTTCTTGACCTTCGAGTGGTACCTGCATTCACGCGGGCGCGTCGCGCTGGCGGCGCTCGTCGTGGCGGCGCTGGTGGGCATCATGGTGCGGCCCTTCAACATCTATGTGCCGCTGCTGCTGCTCGCGTTGTGCGCGATGCAGGATCTGCGGTTGCGGCGTTGGCGGGGGTCGTGGCAGCGCTTGGCACTGGCAACCGGGGCGATTTATCTGCCGCTGGTCGCATATATGACGGGGAACCTGGTCGTCAACAACTTCTTTGGCATCAGCAACGTCACCAACCTGAACGAGTTTGGCAAGGTGCTGGAATATCACCTCTATGACGCGACGGATGACCCGCAGTTTGCCAGCATCAAAGCGGATATCGATGCCTATGCCGCCCGCACCCCCAGTGGCGATCTCGACCCCTTCACCTTCATCTACATCCTCCATCCCGAATATCAGGCTGACGGCATCGGGGCGCTGGGCCGCTATAGCCGCAGCATCTTGCTCAGCAACCCTGGCCCGGTCTTGGCTGGCACGCTGGGCGACCTCGCCCACGCCATGAATCCGCCCATCAACCTTTATGCGCCCAATGACCTGTACACCATCCATGGCACGTCACTCAGCGCCC
>JBBQSR010000733.1:0-1506 GCA_038234855.1 Ktedonobacterales bacterium
TGAGGGAGATGCCGAAATGGTCGGTGAGGTTGTCGGTAATCAGCGTCCCTACGACGCTGATGAGGACGACCGCCAGCCAATAGATGCTGGGCACATAGCGGTTGCGGGTGAACTGCACCGCCAGTGTGATGATCAGCAGACTCCCCATCACCAGGGAGGTGCCGGTCAAGCCCAAGTTTAGGCTCGCATTCAGGAAGTCCGCCGCCGTCTCACCGACGGTCGTGCAGAGGATTTTGATGATCCAGAAGTAGAGGGTGATCTCGGGAACTTTGTTGAGCATGTGGCGACCCGATGCCGCCATTGGGTTGCGTAGCCACGGTTTGGCTAACGTCATGAGTCGTGGTCTCCTTGTGGGAAATACGCGGTCACCACAGCGGGTGCAACAACCATACATCCGGTATACACGCCCACGCCAAATGTCCAAGCAAGCGGATGCTGCCCTGTTATGGTGACGAGGCGCTCAGCGTCGTATGGAGGTGCCATCATCAGCGGCGCGGGGCTGGCGCGGTCGCTTGAGCGTGGCATCACCATCGCTCGCACCCTCGGCGGCATAGGCGCGCTCATTGCGGATGTGGCGATAGACATACAGCCCGATCAGCACCACCAGGATAGCGATGATGGCGTAGTCGAACTTGTGCAGGAAGTTGCCGATGCTCTCGTAGTTTTGCCCCAGCTTATAGCCCACGAAGGCCAGCGCAAAGGACCACGGCAATGACCCCAAGAAGCTATAGGTGAGGAAGCGCGGCAGATTCATCCGCGTGATGCCCGCTGGCAGCGAGATGTAGGTGCGGAAGACCGGCAGCATGCGCGAAAAGAAGGCGATGGCGCTGCCATATTTGGCGAAGGCTTTGTCAGCCAACTCGAAGTCATGCCGCGAGATAAGGATGAATTTGCCATAGCGGTAGATGAACGGTCGTCCGCCCGCCGCGCCGATGTAGTAGGCCAGCGCCGACCCGATGACGCTGCCGATGCCGCCCGCCAGGGTGACGCCGATGAGGCTGAACGGCGCATGGGCGAAACCGATAGATTGGGCAAAGGCCATCCCCGTCAGCGCACCCGCCAGCGGCATGATCAGCTCGCTCGGCAGCGGAATGAGACAACTCTCGATGGCCATCGCCAGGGCGACACCAACATAGCCCAGATTGTGAAACCAGGACAACACCAGGTCCTTGACAGCATTCAACATAGCAGGGCGTATCCTCTTCGCATGATGGAGCGTGCAGACTGCGTCGTACCAACCGGCAGATGATCGTGCATTACGGCAGACTCAGCGCCGCGACATCGAAAATGAGCGTCGCATTCGCGGGGATCTGGGGTAAGCGGCCTTTGGTGCCATAGGCCAACGCGGGGGGGATGTAGAGCCGTCGCACACCCCCGACATGCATCCCCACCAACCCCAACCGCCAGCCAGGGATGATCTTTGTACCGAGCGTGGCGGCGATGGGCTTTTTGCCGGGATCGCGCGAGGATTGGAACTTCGCGCCGCCCTGCACCCAGCCGGTGTAG
>JBBQSR010000734.1:0-1506 GCA_038234855.1 Ktedonobacterales bacterium
TGAAATGAAACAGCCTCACCTTGTGTTTGGCTGGTCCCCTTTCTGCGGCAACCGGCACACACACAGTGTATGTGTCGCCTCGTTCCCCTTTGACCGAGGTCGCAGGTTGTTGCTGATGTAGAAAGAAGCACTTCCCCATGCGAAAGACGTTGCTCAACGTCGCCCGCCAGGCCCTCTTTATGGGCCTCTTGCTGGTGCCCGCGCCATTCCTGATGGGTGCGGCTGCCCCCACCCACGCTGCCACCACCGCCGAAGCCGATCTCATGCACACACCCAAAGGCCAGACGACCCTCAACTGGAATCCCCAGACGCATGTGTTGCGCGTCGTCGTCGTGCTGAGCGGCCTCGCGCCCAAGAGCACGCATCCCGCGCACATCCACGTCGGCTCGTGCGCGGTTGACGCGCCCGTGCTGTACATGCTATACCCCGTCGTCGCCGATGCCGCTGGCAACGGTGGCAGCACGACCATCATCAATGGCGTGACAGGCGGCATCCCTGCCAGTGGCTGGTCGATCAACGTCCACAACGGGCCAGGGCTGACGAAATCATCGTACGCCCCCAAGAATCAGTACCTCCCGCTGGCCTGTGGCGATCTGGTGAATGGCGACACGAACCGGACGCATACCCAGGCGATCCGCGCAACGCTGCACGCGACCTTTGGCGTTGACCAGAGCGCGGTCGGTTCATCTGAACTGTGGATCACCAACAATACGCTCTATGTGCGCGTCACCGCGCTGAATCTGCAACCGGGCAGCACCCACATGGCACACGTCCACTATGGCAGTTGCGCCAGCCAGGGCGGCATCGCCTATAACCTGGTCGACCTCAAGGCCAATAGCATGGGCGTCGCCACCAGCACCACCGCCATCCGTGGCGTCAATGCCATCCCCGACCACGGCTGGTACATCAACATCCACCTGGGCGTGGGCAATGACCTCAAGACGCAGACGGGTTTCGATCCCATCCTCTGCGGCAACGTGACCGTGAACTGAGCCGCAACCAGCCAAGCAAAATCATAAAAATGCCGCTCCTGCTCGCAATATTTCGCGTGAAGGGGACGGCATTTATGTTTGGATGTATCGCCGCTAAATCCCGGCGGCGCGGCGGCGTTGCTGGCGCCGGCGGATCAGGCGCATGCCCGTGGGCACGCCCAGCGCGGCGATGGCGACGGGGGCCAGCGCCGGAGCCAGCTTCTTCCACGCGGTCGGCGAGATGGTGCCGCCCTGCCAGCGCAGATTGCTGCGCAGTGCCCGCTGCGGGGCCGCGAGCGGCTCCAAAAAGGGGATCTCTGCATCAAGCGCCAATGCTGGCACGGTGACGGGCGGCCACACTGGGGCATCCAGAAATTCGAGGATCAGTTCGCAGAAGCGTTGCGGGGCCTCGACCTGCGGACGGTGGAAGCAGTGGGGGATGATCTCGAGATGGGCACAGGGGATCAGTTTCACCGCTTCTTTGCCATGGGTGACGGGGATGGTGTGGTCGTCTGCCCCCCAGATGAGCAGAGTG
>JBBQSR010000735.1:0-1504 GCA_038234855.1 Ktedonobacterales bacterium
CGCTACCGTGCGAGCGGGCGGCGGCGGCGGCAGATCGGCGGGCGTGCCCCCACCCGCCGCGCCGCAGCCCGCCACCAGCAGCATCAGCGCCAGCCCGCGCGCGCGCCTCACGCCCCGGTCATCCTCCCCGAGCCTTCGACATCGGCAAGCGCCGTCCGCAGCCCCGCGATGGTGGGATAATGCGTCAGATCGAGATGCAGCGGGGTCACGCTCACGCACCCTTCGCGCAGCGCCTTCAGATCGGTCTCGTGCCCCGGCGCGCTCGATTCGCGCCCCAGTCCGAACCAGTAATAGGGGAAGCCCCGCCGATCGACGCGGCTTTCGATATCGAGCTCGCCATAATCGCGAAACCCCTGCTCGGTCACGCGCACGCCCGCAACACGGTCCAAAGGCCCGCGCGGGAAATTGATGTTCATCAGCACGCCCGGCGCCCACGTCATCGCCAGCAGCGGCCCCAGCACGCGTGGCCCCCAGTGGCGCGCCACCTCGAACGCCTCCGCGCCCACCTCGCGCTCCTCGGTCGACTGGCTGAGCGCGACCGAGCGCACCCCCGCCAGCGTTCCCTCCATCGCCGCCGAGACCGTGCCGCTGTAGGTCACATCCTCCGCCATGGTGGGCCCGCGATTGACGCCGGACAAAATCAGATCGGGCGGGCAATCCTTCATCAGCAGGCCGAGCGCGATCATCACCGCGTCTGTCGGCGTGAAGCGCACCGAATAGCGTTTGGGCCCGAACTGCCGCACCCGGATCGGCTGGGTGAGCGTCAGGCTATGCCCCGCGCCCGACTGCTCGTCTGACGGCGCCACCACCCACACATCGTCGCTGAGCGTGGCCGCGATATGCTCGAGTGCCACGAGGCCCGGAGCGTGGATGCCGTCGTCGTTGGTAACCAGGATGCGCATGCGGGCGCTTAGACCGGGGCCGCGCCAAGAGGGCAAGCCCCGCTGGCGGTGAGGCCACGGTTGGCGCTACACCGGGCGCATGACCAACCAACTCTACTACGGCGACAATCTGGAGGTGCTGCGGGGCAAGGATTTCCCCAATGGCTTCGTCGATCTGATCTACCTCGATCCGCCGTTCAACTCGAACGCGAACTATAACATCCTCTTCCGCTCGCCCGGCGGCGAGGCGGCGGGGAGTCAGATCGAGGCGTTCGAGGATAGCTGGCACTGGAACGACAGCGCGGAGGCTGCGTTCCACGGCGTGATGACGAGCGGCAATACGGATGTCGCCGAACTATTGCGCGCGATGCGCGGGTTTTTGAAAGAGAATGATCTGATGGCCTATCTGGCCATGATGGCGGTGCGGCTTCTCGAATTGCACCGCGTGCTGAAGCCGACGGGATCGCTGTATTTGCACTGCGATCCGACAGCGAGCCATTATCTGAAGTTGCTGTTGGATGGGGTGTTTGGGGCGGAGAACTTCCGCAGCGAGATCATCTGGAAGCGCACGTTCGCGCACGGAAACGTGAGCCGAGGTTTTGGCGATGTGACCGACACTGTAT
>JBBQSR010000736.1:0-1501 GCA_038234855.1 Ktedonobacterales bacterium
GGCGGCAGGTGCACCGCGCGGCCCTCGCGGATCTGCTGGTAGGCGGTCGTCAGATCCTCCGTCAGCGTGCGCCACGAGACGGCGTCGATGGCGAGGTGATGGATGGCGAGCAGCAGCCGCCCCGTCCGCCCCGCGCCGCGCCGGAAGAGCACCGCGCGCAGCACCGGCCCATGCGCCAGATCCAGGCTCGCCTGGGCATTCGTCGCCAGCGCGTCGATCTTCGCGGACTGGGCCTCCGCGTCGTAGGCCGCGAGGTCGAGCTCGGCGAAGAAGTCCTCGGTGGCCTCGTCGGGTCCGGCGTTGCGTTGCTGCCAGCCCGTCGCGTCGTGGGTGAAGCGCAGCCGCAGCGCGTCGTGGTGCCGCACCAGTTGGTGCAGCGCCAGCGCCAGCGCCCCGGCATCCGTATCCGCTGGGCATGTCAGCAGCATCGACTGGTTGTAATGCTGCATGTCCACCACGTTTTGCTCGAAGAACCAGTGCTGAATCGGCGTCAGCGGCACGGGGCCACTGACCGGCCCTTGCTCCATCAGCGTGACGGGGGCTTGGGTCGCCACCGCCGCCAACTCCGCCACGGTCTGATATTGAAAGAGTTGCTTGGGCGTCAGCATGATGCCCGCTTGCCGACACCGCGCGATGATCTGCATGCTGAGGATCGAATCGCCGCCCAACTCGAAGAAATTGTCGTGCCGTCCGATGGCCTCGCGGTGCAGCACCCCGGCCCAGATCGCCGCCAGCCGCGCCTCCATGCCAAGCTGGGGCGGCTCGCTGGCCGTTTGTGCGGCGTCGTGCCACTGCTCGGGGTCGGGCAGGGCGCGGCGGTCGACCTTGCCGCTGGGCGACAAGGGCAGCGCGTCCAGCACGACGATGGCGGCGGGCACCATGAAGGTGGGCAGCGCGCCGCCCAGCGCCTCGCGCACCCGCGCGCCATCCAGCCCCGCGCCGACGACGTAGCCGACCAGCCGCTTCTCGCCGCCCGCGCCCGTGCGGACCACCACCACGCTATCCTGTACGCCGTCTTGCTGTTGCAACGCGCGCTCGACCTCGCCGACCTCGATGCGGAAGCCGCGTAGCTTCACCTGACCGTCGCGCCGCCCCAGGAACTCTAGGGTGCCGTCGGCCAGCCAGCGCGCCAGATCGCCGGACCAGTAGAGCCGCTCCCCCGCGATGAAGGGATGGGGGATGAACCGTTCGGCGGTCAGGTCGGGTCGGCCCCAATAGCCGCGCGCGACGCCGTCGCCGCCCAGGTACAGTTCCCCCGGCACGCCGATGGGTTGCGGGCGATAGTGCTCGTCCAGCACATAGGTCGTGGAGTTCGCCAAGGGCTTGCCGATGGGCACGCTGCGCCCGATGGGCGTCGCCGCCGTCATGGTGTGGTACGAGCCGAAGGTCGTGTTCTCGGTGGGGCCATAGCCATTGGTCATCAGATGGTCGGGGTAGGTGTCCAGCACGCGCCGCACCATGTCGGGGCGCAGCACGTCGCCGCCCGCGATGAGGTGGCTCA